>NZ_JBKGZG010000012.1:0-56171 GCF_046545655.1 Thiohalorhabdus sp.
CCTACCGCGAGCTCTCCGCCATGCGGCTGACCTTCCTGGAGGAGTCCCGGCGCTGTCGCAACGACCGCGCCCGGCGCGAGCTGGGCTGGGCGCCGCGCCATCCCGACCTGGAGGCGGCGGTGCGGGTTCTCCTTGGGGAAGGAGGGCCGGGACCCTCGGGCTCCCGCGTCTGTTAGGGTAGGGCGCCTGTTCCGGCAACGGTGATTCCCAGGACCCATGAGCCAAGACCCTTCCCGTCAGACCCGTCCCGTCCGCAGCTACGTGCTGCGCAAGGGCCGCCTCACTAGGGGCCAGCAGCGCGCCCTGGAGGAGCTGCTGCCGCGCTACGGCATCCCCGATACCCCGCGGGAGCTGGATTGGTCCGCCCTCTTCGGGCGCGAGGCCCCGGTGGCGCTGGAGATCGGCATCGGCGGCGGGGAGGCCCTGCTGGGCATGGCGGAGCGCCACCCGGACTGGAACTGGGTGGGGCTCGATGTCTATCCGCCGGGGGTGGGCAAGCTGCTCCTGGGCCTGGAGGAATCGGGGCTGGACAACGTCCGGGCGGCCCAGGCCGACGCCGTGGACTTTCTCGCCGAGCGGGTGCCCCCCGCCAGCCTGTCCGCCTGCTACATCTTCTTCCCCGATCCCTGGCCCAAGGGGCGCCACAAGAAGCGCCGCCTGATCCAGGCCCCCTTCCTCGACCTGCTGGCGGAGCGCCTGGCCCCGGATGCGGACCTCTTCCTGGCCACCGACTGGGCCGACTACGCGGAGTGGATGGTGGAGGCCCTGGAGGCCCATCCACGCTTCACCAACGTCCACGGCCCCGGCGCCTTCGCCCCCCGCTGTCCCGACCGTCCGCCTACCAAATTCGAGGCGCGCGGGGAGCGTCGCGGCCATGAGGTCTACGACCTGCACTACCTGCGAACGGGCGGAGGGGCCTAGGCGCCGTTCGGGCGCCCCGTCTCCTTCCCTGGCGGCCACTCCCCACCGGGGAGCCCCGTGCCACCCAGCCGCCGCACCGGCTCCTCGTCCATGAAGTAGGCCTGCGCCCTTCCCAGGGGGATACCCTCAGGGCTGAAGGCGGGGACCTCCAGGCGCTGGTAGGTGTTGCACTCCGGTCGGCGGTCCGGGGCGTAGCCCTCGATGGCGTCTACTACCGGCAGGTATTCCGGGGGCAGGTGGAGGAGGCAGCCGTGGATCCAGCCCGGGCCCCGGACCGCGGCCGGGAAGCCCAGGGGCAAGTCGAAGAGCCGGCCCCGCACCCGGGCGGGCCGCCAATGCTCTACCCGGCCGCCCAAAGCGCGCTCCCAGTTGGCGTGGCCCGGCTTCAGGGTGCCGTACACGAAGATCCGCATCCGCGCTTCCTCCATCCCTCGGCCGACGCCCCTGGCGGATCAGTCGAGGAAGAGCTGCACCAGGTCGTTGAGGAAGGCCCGGCCGCGCGCCGTGGGGGCCAGGCGCTCCGGGTCCGGCTCCAGCAGGCCCAGCCGCTCCGCCTCGGCGCGGGGGCCGTCCAGGGTGGCCGCCGGCAGGCCGGTGCGCGCCTCGAAGAGGTGGGTGGATACGCCCACGGTCAGGCGCAGGACGTTCAGGGCGAACTCGCCGGGCAGGTCCACGGCCGCCAGGTCGTGGCGCTCGACGGCGGGATCCCCCTCGCCGGCGGCGCGCATGTAGGCCTCGGGACCGGCGTAGTTGCGGGTGCGCCCGATGCCGTCGTTGGTGGTGCGCTTGCCGTGGGCCCCGGCGCCCAGGCCCAGATAGTCGCCGAACTCCCAGTAGTTGCGGTTGTGGCGGCATTCGCGGCCGGGCAGGGCGTGGTTGGAGACCTCGTAGTGGCCGAAGCCCGCCGCCGCTAGGCGCTCCCGCAGGGCGGCCTCGGTGTCGGCCAAGAGGTCCCCGTCCGGCAGGACGGGGGGGCGGGCGGCGAACACGGTGTTGGGCTCGATTGTGAGCTGGTAGAGGGCCACGTGCTCCGGCTCCAGGACCAGCAGCCCCTCCAGGTCGGACACTGCTCCCTCGGGCACCTGCCCTGGCAGCCCGAACATAAGGTCCAGGTTGAGGTTGTCGAAGCCGGCCGCCCGAGCGGCGGCCACCGCCTCCCGCGCCTCCGCCGCCGAATGGACGCGGCCCAAACGGGCCAGGGAGTCGTTGTCCAGGGACTGCACCCCGATGCTCAGGCGGTTGACCCCCGCCTCCCGGTAGGCCGCGAAGCGCCCCGCCTCGCTCGCCCCCGGGTTGGCCTCGAGGGTTACCTCGCATTCGGCGGCCAAGCCTAGCTTCCGGTCCAGGTCCTCCAGCACGGCGGCGAAGAACCCCGCCCCGAACAGGGAGGGGGTGCCGCCGCCGAAGAACACGCTTCCGACCTCCCGCTCCTCTTCGCCGGTCCGGCGGGCCAGCTCCGCCCGGACCGCTGCCAGGTAGTCCGTCTCGGGGAGCGTCCCCTCCCGGGCATGGGAGTTGAAGTCGCAGTAGGGGCACTTCCGCAGGCAGTAGGGCACATGGACGTATACCGCCAGGGGGATTTCGCCCGGTGGGGGCGCGCTCAACCGCGGCCCTCCTCCTCCAGGCGCCGGCGCAGGGCCTGCATGGCCCGGCCGCGGTGGGAGAGGCGCGACTTCTCCGCCGGCTCCAGCTCCGCCGCCGTCACGCCCCGCTCGGGCACGAGGAAGACGGGGTCGTAGCCGAAGCCCCCCGCGCCGGCGGGCTCGCGGGCGATGCGGCCGGGCCAGCGGCCCTCGGCGATGATCGGACAGGGATCCTCGGCGCCGTGCAGGAGCACCAGGGCGCAGTGGAAGAAGGCCCCTCGCCGCTCCTCGGGGGTGTCGCCCAGGGCGTCCAGGAGCTTCTGGAGATTGTCGGCGTCCGTGGCGCCGGCGCCGGCGTAGCGGCTGGAATAGATGCCGGGGGCCCCGCCCAGGGTCTCCACCACCAGGCCCGAGTCGTCGGCCAGGGCGGGCAGGCCCGTGGCGCGCGCGGCGTGGCGGGCCTTGAGGAGGGCGTTCTCGACGAAGGTCAGGCCGGTTTCCTCCGCGCCCTCCACGCCGAAGTCGCCCTGGGCGCGGACCCGCCAGCCCAAAGGCTCCAGCAGCTCGTTGAGCTCGCGCAGCTTCCCGGCATTGCCGGTGGCCACCACCACTTCCTGCATGGGGATCCTCTCTCTCGGCCTTCGCTGGATGGTTCGCGGTGCTCCGCCCCTTGGACCGGAGCCGGCGGTCAGGATTCAGAGCCGTTCGGCTCCCCGGCGAGGCGTTTTCCGCTGGGCTCGTAGGTCCAGGCGGGCTGGAGCACGAACAGCCGGCCGCCGTCCTTCATGCGCCCCGCCAGCCATTCCCCCGGTACCCCTTGGCCGGTGAAGAGGTCCGCGCGCACGGGGCCCCGGATGGCGCCCCCGGTGTCCTGGGCGAAGGTCAGACGCCGGAAGAGGCGTTGGCCACCGCCGTGGTCGGGCTCCGGCAGCTTGGTGGTCATCCAGACCGGGTAGCCCAGGGGAATGTGGTCGGGATCCACGGCCAGGGAGCGGCGCGGCGTCAGGGGGGTGCCCAGGGAGCCCAGGGGGCCGTCCTGGTCCGGATCCCGCATCTCGAAGAACACATAGCTGGGGTTTTCGTTCAGCAGGGGGCGGATCTCGTCGGGATGCTCCCGCAGCCACTGGCGGATGGTGGGCAGGGAGACCTCCTCCCGGGGGAGCTCGCCGCGCTCGATCAGGATCCGGCCGATGGAGGTGTAGGGGTAGCCGTTCTGGTCGGCGTAGCCCACCTTGACCACCTCGCCGTCCGGCAGGCGCACCCGGCCGGAGCCCTGGATGTGGAGGAAGAACCGGTCGATGCGGCTGTCCACCCACAGCAGCTCGTTGCCCGCCAGGGGCTCGGCCGGGCTCTCGATCTGGGCCCGGTCGTAGTAGGGCACCACCTTGCGATCCCCGGTGAGCCGGCCGCGCACCCGTTTCCCGCTCAGGGTCCGGAATCGGGACTCCAGGGAGATGCGCAGGAGGTCGTCGGGCGGCCGGTAGATGGGATACTTGTAGCGGTCCGTGGGCTCCCGGCTGCCTTCCAGAAGGGGCACGTAGTAGCCGGTGAGCAGACCGCGGTTGTCCGGCTCGCCGTTCACCATCCGGCGGGGGAGGAAACGGGTCTGCATGAAGAAGCGGGCCTGGGCGTGGCTGGGCTCGGGGTGGACCTCCGCCTCGTTGCAGATGGCACGCCACTCGGGGGTGCTGCCGAGGCGCTGGCAGGTGCGCAGCAGGGCCTCCCAGGCCCCGCCCTGCGCGCCCCGCTCCCAGCCGGGCACCTCCGACCAGGAAACGGGCGGGCCCATGCCGGACTCCGGGGGCGGCTCCTCCCGGGGACCGAGCAGGGCACATCCCGTCAGGAGCAGGGACAGACCCGCCCCGACGAGGGAGCGGGCCACGATGCGGAGGCTGGAAACGGCGTTCAAGCTGCTGGCTCCTCTTCCGGCGTCCCGGGGGCTCCCTCCCGGGGCCGAGGGCCGGGAGAACGGTTGCGCAAGCGCCACGGCGGGCGCCCGTGCTGGCAATAGGGCGGTCCACTGCGGGTCCGGCCTTCGTCTGGGGCGTCGTAGCAGGTAGTATAGGGACCCCGGCCGCGGTGGCAACCGCCCCTCCGGATCTCGTTCAGAAGAGGTTTCCCGCATGATCCGCAGCATGACCGCCTTCGCCCGCAGTGAAGCGGACCTGGGGCCCCAGCAGGCCGTCTGGGAGCTGCGCACCGTAAACCACCGCTACCTGGAAGTGAATCCCCGTCTGCCGGAAGGCTACCGGGGCCTGGAGAGCCACCTCCGGGAGCGGGCGCGGGAGATGCTCCAGCGCGGCAAGCTGGACGCCACCCTGCGTCTCTCCGACAACGGCGGTGACGGCGGTAGCCTGCGCCTGGACCACGATCTGGTCCGTTCTTTGGTGGAGCTGGGCCGGGAATCGGCCCGGGAGCTGGGGACCACCGGCGAGCTGCCCACCGCCGAGCTGCTGAAGTGGCCGGGCGTGGTGGTTACCGCCACCCTGGACGCCGGCGAGGCGCAGCGCCGCCTCCAGGAGGCCTTCGACGCCGCCCTGCAGGAGCTGGTGGAGGCCCGGGGAAGGGAGGGCCAGGCCCTGGTGGCGGCCCTGGAGGAGCGCCTGGGCGGGGTGGAGGCCGGCCTAGCCCGGATCAAGGAGCGCCTTCCCGAGGTGCGGGAGGCCTTCCGCAACCGCCTCGAGGAGCGCCTGGGCGAGCTGCGCGAGCGTGTGGACCCCGACCGGCTGGAGCAGGAGGTGGTCCTGCTGGTGCAGCGCGCCGACGTGGACGAGGAGCTGGACCGGCTTGCCACCCACACCGCCGAGGTCCGCCGTGTGCTGCGGGAAGGGGGCGCGGTGGGCCGGCGCCTGGACTTCCTCATGCAGGAGATGAACCGGGAGGCCAACACCATCGGCTCCAAGTCGCCGGACACCGCCATCAGCCAGACGGTGGTGGACATCAAGGTGCTGGTGGAGCAGCTGCGCGAGCAGGCCCAGAACATCGAGTAAGTGCCAAGGGAGGCCGACATGCCCGAAGGACCCGCCGATCTCCCCCACCCGCCGGGGCTGCTGATCATCCTCTCCGCCCCCTCGGGCGCGGGGAAGACCTCCCTGTACCGGGCCCTGCTGGAGCGCCTGGACGGCGTGGAGGCCTCGGTGAGCCACACCACCCGGGCGCCGCGCCCGGGGGAGCGGGACGGGGTGGACTACCACTTCGTGGACGAAGCGGAGTTCGAGCGGCTGGTGGCGGAGGGGGCCTTCCTGGAGCACGCGCGGGTCTTCGACCGCTACTACGGCACCAGCCGGGCCGCCGTGGAGGCGGAACGGGCCGCGGGGCGGGACGTGGTCCTGGAGATCGACTGGCAGGGCGCGCGCCAGATCCGCGAGCGGGTGGCGGACTCCGTGAGCGTGTTCGTGCTGCCGCCCTCCCGGGAGGCGCTGCGCGAGCGCCTGGAGGGGCGCGGCCAGGACGACCCCGAGGTGATCGAGCGCCGCATGCGCGACGCCGAGGAGGAGATCAGCCACTACGCGGAGTACGACTACGTCATCGTCAACGACGATTTCGAGGAGGCCCTGGGGAGCCTGGTGGCGGTGGTGCGGGGCGAGCGCTGCCGGCTGGACCACCGCCGGGAGGCCCTGGCGGTGTTCGCCGACCGGCTGATGGGCAAAATTGACGAGGCCGGGGGTTGAGGGTAGGGTAATACGTTTCCCGTCAGATTCTTCCGAGGCTTCCGGGAGAGGGCAAGGAATCCATGGCGCGCATCACCGTTGAAGACTGTCTGGACCACATTCCCAACCGCAACCGCTTCCACCTGTCGCTGATCGCCGGCCGGCGCGCGCGGCAGCTGAGCCATGGCGCCACCCCGCTGGTGGACTCCCCCGAGGACGACACCACGGTGCTGGCCCTGCGGGAGATCGCCACCGGCCAGGTCACCATGGAGCTCCTGGACCGGGTGGATCAGGAGCTGGAGGGCGTCCACCTGCCCGACGGCGGCGAGGCCATGGGGGGCGAGTCCTCCGTGGCCGAGGCCGCCGAGGCCCTGGGTGCCGGCATGGCCACCGGCACCCGCCAGGAAGCCCCGGCCCCGGGCTCCGACGAGGCGGGCACCGAGGAAGCGGAAGCGGCCGGCGAAGGCGATGAGGTCCAGGAGGAGGCGGCCCCCGAGGAGCCCGGTCCGGCGGAGGAGGAGCCGGAGGGCGAGGAGGGCGCTGCCGGCGCCTCCTCCGACAAGGAGAGCCCCTAGATACCGCCCGCCCGGGGGAGCCCCGCCGGGGGCCTCCCCCTCCCGAACCGAGTGAAATCCGCCCGCCGTGCTGCGCATCAACGAGCTCATCGAGGCCGCCCAGGCCTACCTGCCCGCCGAAGACGTCGATCTCGTCCATCGCGCCTATCTGCTGGCCGCGGCCGTCCATGAGGGGCAGCAGCGGGCCTCCGGCGAGCCCTACATCACCCACCCCATCGAAGTGGGCCGCATCCTGGCGGGCTTCCACATGGACGGCGCCTGCCTGGCCGCCGCCGTGCTCCACGACGTCGTGGAGGACACCCCCGCCACCTTCGAGCAGGTCCAGCGCCAGTTCGGCGAGGAGGTGGCCATGCTGGTGGACGGCGTCACCAAGCTGGGCCAGGTGCACTTCGAGACCCACGAAGAGGCCCAGGCGGAGAACTTCCGCAAGATGCTCCTGGCCATGTCCCAGGACCTCCGGGTCATTATCATCAAGCTGGCCGACCGCCTGCACAACATGCGCACCCTCGACTACCTCGGGGAGAACAAGCGCCGCCGGGTGGGCCGGGAAACTCTGGAGATCTTCGCGCCCATCGCCAGCCGGCTGGGCCTGAACCGCATCAAGAACGAGCTCGAGGACCTCTCCTTCAAGCACCTGTACCCGGTGCGCTACCGGGTTTTGTGCGAGCAGGTGCGCAAGGAGCGCGGCAACCGCGCCCACATCACCGACCGCATCGAGGCTGCCATCGCCCGGGACCTGGAGGAGGCGGGCCTGGACGCCGACGTCATCGGCCGCGAGAAGCACCTCTACAGCATCTACCGCAAGATGCGCTCCAAGGGCCTGTCCTTCGAGGAGGTCCAGGACATCTACGCCTTCCGCATCCTGGTGGAGGACGTGCCCACCTGCTACCAGGTGATGGGGCGGGTGCATAACCTGTTCAAGCCCATTCCCGGGCGTTTCAAGGACTACATCGCCATTCCCAAGGCGAACGGCTACCAGTCCCTGCACACGGTGGTGGTGAACCCCTTCGGCGGAGTCATGGAGTTCCAGATCCGCACCCGGGAGATGCACGAGGTGGCCGAGGCGGGCGTGGCCGCCCACTGGAAGTACAAGGAGAAGGGCGTCACCTCCCCCGACCGACGCAAGCTGGAGCAGAGCTACGCCTGGCTCCAGCAGCTCCTCCAGATCCAGCAGGAGGCCGGCGACTCGGCGGAGTTCCTGGAGCACGTCAAGGTGGACCTGTTCCCCGACGAGGTCTACGTGTTCACCCACAAGGGCGAGATTCTGCGCCTGCCGCGGGGGGCCACGCCGGTGGACTTCGCCTACGCCGTGCACACCGAGATCGGCCACCAGTGCGTGGGCGCCCGGATCAACGGCCGCATCACCAGCCTGCGCACCCCGCTGCGCAACGGCGACCGCGTGGAGATCCTCACCGACCCGGACCACCAGCCCAACAGCTCCTGGCTCCACTTCGTGGTCACGGGCAAGGCGCGCTCCGCCATCCGCCATTTCCTCCAGACCCAGCAGCGCGAGAAGTCCGTGGCCCTGGGCCGCGGCATGCTGGAGCGCACCATGGAGGGGGTGGGGGTGCCCTTCGCCGAGGTCCCCGACAGCGCCCTGCGCGAGGCCGCCGAGCACTTCCACCTGCAGTCCCGCGAGGCCCTCTTCGAGGCCATCGGCCGGGGCACCGTGCTGGCCCCCGCCGTGGTCCAGCACCTGTTCCCGGGCTACCTGGACCGGGACCTGCGGGTGGCCGGCGCCCTGGGCGGGGAGGAGGCCGAGGCCTTGGACCGCGGCAACGGCAACGTGCTGGTGCGGGGTATGGAGGGGATCGTCGCCAACCTGGCCCGGTGCTGCTACCCTATACCGCGGGATGAGATCGTCGGTTTCATCTCCGTGGGTCGGGGCGTCATGGTGCACCGCAAGGACTGCCCCAACCTCCACGAGCTCGCCCACCATCCGGAGAAATGGGTGGACGTGGACTGGGCGCCGGAGACCAAGGGCGTGTTCCCGGTGGCCATCCAGGCCGTGGTGCAGAACACCAAGGGGGTGCTCGCCGGAATGGCCTCGGCCATCGCCGAGGACGGCGCCAATATCGACAACGTCCTGGTGGAGGATCGGGACGGGGTGTACAAGACCATCGCCCTGACCCTGGAAGTGGAGGGCCGCGACCACCTTGCCCGGATCATGCGGATCATGCGCGGATTGGGTGCGGTGGAGCGGATCGTGCGCAAGAAGGGCTGAGCTAGGGAAGAACGACCATGTATTTTCGGGAGAATTATCATACGGACGCCGCGCCCCAGGCCATCGGGCCCTACTCCCAGGCCGTGCGCGCGGGCGAGCTGGTGTTCATCTCCGGGCAGATCCCGCTGGACCCGGTGACCATGGAGCTGGTGGACGGCGACTTCCGCCGCCAGGTGGAGCAGGTGCTCACCAATATCGAGGCCGTGGCCAGTGCCGCTGGCGGCACCCTGTGCCAGGTGGTCAAGCTCACCGTCTACCTCACCGACCTCGCCAAGTTCGAGGTGGTCAACGAGGTGCTCGACGACTACTTCCTGGAGCCGTATCCCGCCCGCGCGGCCCTCGGGGTGGCCGCCCTGCCCAAGGGGGCGGAGGTGGAGATGGAGGCCATCATGCACGTGGAGCCCGGCGAGGCGGAATAGCCCACCCGGCCACGCAAAAAACGCCGACCCCCGCGGGGGTCGGCGTTTGCATGTGCGGTCCGCTCGGGATCGGGGGCTCAGGCCGGCTTCTGGACCTTGCCGCTCCGGATGCACTGGGCGCAGACGTTCAGGCGCTTGATCCCGCCTTCCGCCACGGCACGCACCTTGTGCAGGTTGGGCAGGTAGCGCCGCCGGGTCTTGTTGTGGGCATGGCTGACGTTATTGCCCGTGCCCGGCCCCTTCCCGCAGATCTCACAACGCTTCGCCATGGTGGCTCCCCACTTGCTTACGCCATAAAATAAAAAGTTTACCATATTTTTGCGTCTTCGCCACCGGGTGGGCCCGAATTGTCTACGCTCCTTGCGCACTCCGCCAGCCCGCGCCCCCGTCCCGCTCCCTGCGTCCGCGCGGTACCGGGGGGGCGCCGGCCGTGACCGGGCGCGGGGGCGGACGCCCGCTGACCGAGCTGTCGGGCCTCGGCCCGCGCATGGCCGAGCGTCTCGAGCGCCTCGGCGTCACCACCCAGGAAGCCCTGCTCTTCCACCTGCCGTACCGCTACCAGGACCGTACCCGCGTCATCGCCATCGGCGCCCTGGCCCCGGATCAGGAGGCGGGCTGCCAGGGGGTGGTGCGGGCCGCCGAGGTGGTCGGGCGGCGCCGGCCCATGTTCGTGGCGCGCATCGAGGACGGTACGGGCTTTCTGACCCTGCGCTTCTTCCAGGTGCGGGAGTACCTGAAGCGGAGCCTGCGCCCCGGCCGGGGGGTGTGGGCCTTCGGTACGGTGCGGGCGGGGCAGACGGGCCTGGAGATGGTGCACCCGGAGCTGGAGACCGACGCGGAGGAGCCGCCGGAGGCCCCCGCCCACCTCACGCCGGTGTACGCCGCCACCGAGGGGCTGACCCAGGGGCGGCTGCGGGCCTGGATCGGCCAGGCCCTCTCCCGGGCCGGGGCCCGGCTCCCCGAGCACCTGCCGGAGGAGGTGCGCAGGGAGCACGGCTGGCCGGCCCTGGCGGAGGCCCTGGAGACGGTCCACCGTCCCCCGGCGGACGCCGACGTGGAGGCCCTGACGGCGTTCCGGACCCCCGCCCAGCAGCGCCTGGCCTTCGAGGAGCTGCTCGCCCACCACCTCGCCCTGCGCAAGGTGGGCCAGGAGCGCCGCAGCGCCCGGGCGCCGGTCCTGGAGGGCACCGGGGAGCTCACCAACGCCCTGCTGGCCTCTTTGCCCTTCGCCCTCACCGGCGCCCAGGAGCGGGCCTGGGCGGAGGTGCGGGGGGACCTGCGGGGCCACCACCCCATGCAGCGCCTGATCCAGGGCGACGTGGGCTCCGGCAAGACCGTGGTGGCGGCGCTGGCCCTCCTGCAGGCGGTGGAGGCCGGCCATCAGGCCGCCCTCATGGCCCCCACCGAGATCCTGGCCGAGCAGCACGCCGCCACGCTGGCGGAATGGCTCCGGCCCCTGGGCCTGGAGGTGCACTGGCTGGCGGGCAGCCTCCCCGAGCGCGAGCGGCGCGCCCAGGCGGAGGCCATCGCCAACGGTGCGGCCCGGGTGGTGGTGGGCACCCACGCCCTGTTCCAAAAGGAGGTGCGCTTCGCCGAGCTGGGCCTCGTGGTCATCGACGAGCAGCACCGCTTCGGCGTCCACCAGCGCATGGCCCTCAAGGAGAAGGGCCCGGACCCGCACCTGCTGATCATGACCGCCACCCCCATCCCCCGCACCCTGGCCATGACCGCCTTCGCCGACCTGGAGGGCACGGTCATCGACGAGCTGCCGCCGGGACGGCAGCCCGTGGACACGGTGGGCATCTCCGACGCCCGCCGGGAGGAGGTGGAGGCCCGCATCCGCGATGCGGTGGCCGGCGGCCAGCAGGCCTACTGGGTGTGCCCCCTGGTGGACGAGAGCGAGATGCTGCAGCTGGAGGCCGCCACCGCCACCCACGAGCGCCTCCAGGCCGCCTTCCCGGAGCTGTCCGTGGGTCTGGTCCACGGCCGCATGACCCCGGAGGAGAAGGAGGCCGCCATGGGCGCCTTCAAGGAGGGGACCACCCACCTGCTGGTGGCGACCCCGGTGATCGAGGTGGGTGTGGACGTGCCCAACGCCACCCTCATGGTCATCGAGCACGCCGAGCGCATGGGCCTGGCCCAGCTCCACCAGCTGCGCGGCCGGGTGGGGCGGGGCAGCCGCAAGTCCGCCTGCGTGCTGCTCTACCACCCGCCCCTTGGCGAGAAGGCCAAGCGGCGCATCGCCGCCATGCGCGAGACCAACGACGGCTTCCGCATCGCCCAGGTGGATCTGGAACTGCGGGGGCCGGGGGAAGTCCTAGGGACAAGGCAGACGGGGCTGGAGCAGATGCGGATCGCCGATCTGGGCCGGGATCGGGACCTGATCGCCGCCCTGCCCGGGGCGGCGGACGCCCTGCTCCGGACGGACCCGGAGGCTGCCAATGCGCTGATCCGGCGGTGGGTGGGCGACCGGGCCGTGTATGGCGAGGTGGGGTAGGGCCCACCGGATCGCCGCCCCGCGGTTGACAGCGCCGCGAAATCGCCTAAATTCGCGGGCAGCCATTGACCCATCCAGGCCTCCGAGAGACGCAGAAGCACGACCATGGACCAGCAGCAACGCCGCTGGCTTCGCCCCTGGCGGGAAGTCAAAAGCGAAACCTATTATCCGAGCCCGGGCCTGATCCGGCTGCGGGGCCGCCACCAGCTGCGGACCCCCCGCCGACCCCTGGACGCGCGGGAGGCCGCCGCCCTGGTGCGCGAGGTCCAGGAGGTCCACGATCGCTTCCAGGACGAGCTGGACCGCTGCGTGGACCAGCTGCTCGAGCGCCTGTACGGTCCGGAGCCGCCCTCCGACGGCAACGGCTCCTCCTGACCCGCCCCTTTCCCGCCCGGACGGGCGGGGCGCCCGCACGGCCCCTTTATCCCTGGAAGTCCCCGATTTGGTATCCTGCCCGGCAGGTCGTCCCGCCCGGGACGATCCCGCGATAGGGAGTGATGCCCCATGCAGGTGCGCGTGCAGCAGGAAGCCTTCGACGTCGGCGCCGAGCTGGCCGCCCACCGCCCCAACGGCGCCGGTGCGGGGGCGGAGGTGCACTTCGTCGGCAACGTCCGGGACCTGAACGACGGCGAGGCGGTGGAGGTCATGGAGCTGGAGCACTATCCGGGCATGACCGAGCGCGAGCTGGAGCGGGTGGCCCGCGAGGCCGGGGAGCGGTGGGAGCTGCTGGAGACCCTGGTGATTCACCGCTTCGGGCGCCTCCACCCGGGGGAGCGCATCGTCCTCGTCTCCGTCTGGTCCGCCCACCGCGCGGACGCCTTCGACGCCTGCCGCTACATCATCGATACCCTGAAGACCGCGGTGCCGTTCTGGAAGAAGGAGGCCCTCCCCGAGGGCGGGCACCGGTGGGTGGCCCCCGGCGCCGGGGAGGGCGAGCCCGTCCGCTAGCGCGGACGCCCGGCTAGAACTGGTACAGCAGGCTGGTGGAGGTGAACACGTCGGTGCGTTCGGCCCCCTCGGGAGGCTGGCTGTCGTGCTCCACCGCCACGCTGGTCTTGAAGGCGAGACTCTCGTTCACCCGCAGGCTCAGGGATGTCTCGCTGGAGAGCAGGTACTCCTCGGCGTCCTCCACGGACTGGGTCCAGGTGATCTGCTCCCGGAAGGTGGAGCTCTCGGCGAAGGACCAGGCGAACTTGGTCCGTACGCGGGCATTGACGCTGTCCTCGTAGGTGTCGTCCACCAGCCAGTCCTGGCGCAGGGCGGGGCCGGCGTCCAGGCGCCATTCCAGGGTCTCGTGGTCCTGGAAGAAATGGCGGCCGAGGCCCAGGGTCTCGACGAGCTGGAGCTCATAGCCGGCGAAGCGGTCGTTGAGGGCGGACAGGGCGGCGAAGGCGTAGACGCTGCGGTTGAGGTCGTAGTCCAGCTGCGCGTCGCCCTGCAGGCGCTGGGTGGTGGACTCTCCCTCTTCCTCCGAGTAGCGTCCGCTGGTCTGGAGCAGGAGATGCGTGCGGCCCTCGTCGCGCTCCCCGGACACCGCTCCCCTGTAGGTGGTGCTCTCCGAATTGCCCGAGGCGGTGCTGATGCCCAGCTCGGCTTCGGAATCCCAGAGCCTGGGCTTCTCCTCGGCCGTTTCCTGGGCAGCCGCCGCATGGGGCCCGGCAGCAAGGGCCGCGGCCAGGGGCAGGAGGGAACGGCGTCCAAGGTGTGAATCTATGAACAAGCTTGTGTCTCCTGTCGCGGATGGTATGGGAGAATTGTCCGCTCCCCTCGGCTGCGGCGGGTGGGGGGTCACCGACTCCGCCCGCGGGGGGAGCGGCGGGGATCAGGTCTTCACCGTAACGGAGCCACCGGATTGAGTACATTTCAGCCGGACACGGTTGTCATCGGCGGGGGGGTCATCGGCCTGACCACGGCCCTGGCGCTGTCCGAGCGCGGACAGACGGTGACCGTGGTGGATCCGGGGCGGCGCGAGGGGATCAGCTCCTGGGCGGGGGGCGGGATCCTGTCGCCCCTGTACCCGTGGCGTCAGCACCCGGCCGTGAACGCGCTGGCCAAGCGCAGCCAGCAGGTCTACCCCGAGCTCTGCCGGCAGGTGCGGGACCGCACCGGCATCGATCCCGAGCTGCGCTCCCTGGGAATGCTCTATGCGGACTTCCCCAGCCACCCGCCTCTGGACCGCGAGAGCGCCCGCGACTGGGCGCGGGAGCAGGGCGTGGAGTTCCAGGAGCTGGGGGGCGACGAGCTGCCCGCCGCCGAGCCCGAGCTCAGCCCGGTGGCCGAGTACGGCCTGCGCCTGCCGGCCATCAGCTGGGTGCGCAATCCCCGCCTGATGCGGGGCTTGCGGAGCCTGGCGTTGGAGGACGGGGTGGAGATCCTGGACGGGGTCCTGGCCCTCCGGCTGCGGGAGCAGGACGGCGCCATCCAGGGGGTGGTGACCGACGCGGGCCCGGTGGACGCGGACCGCGTGGTGGTGGCGGCCGGGCCCTGGAGTACGCAGCTATTGGCCCAGGTGGGCTGGGAGCTGCCCGTTCGGCCCGTGAAGGGGACCATGCTCCTTCTGCAGGGCTGGCGGCCGGTGCTGGAGCAGGTGGTCATGACCGGGAGCCATTACCTCATCCCTCGGGCCGACAACCGGATCCTGGTGGGCTCCACCACCGAGGAGGCGGGCTTCGACCCCCGGACGGTGCTGGGCTCGGTGCGCGCCCTCTCTCAGGCGGCGGTGGAGATGGTCCCCGAGACCGCCAACCTGGAGCTGGAGACCTTCTGGTCCGGGCTGCGCCCGGGCAGCCCGGACGAACGGCCCTTCGTGGGCCCGGTGCCCGGCGTGAAGGGGCTCTACGTGAGCTCCGGGCACTACCGCAACGGGGTGGTGCACGCCCCGGCCTCCGCGGAGCTCCTGGCCGCCCAGATGACCGGCGCCGAGCCTCCGTTGGATCCGGAGCCCTTCGCCCCCGACCGTCCCCTCCCCGCAGGGGAGGGGTAGGGGCCGGCCGGGAAATCCCGATCGGGACGGTGGGGTTTTCGTCCCCAGGCAAGGATAGTACGTTTCCCGTAGAACCTCCGAAGGCGGCGCCCCGCCGGGGGCGGGGCGGCGGCGACGGGGTGCATCCCCCGGGTTGATCCGGGTCAAATCTTCCCGCGGGGAACAGGGTTAGGGTCCGTATATGGTCAAAGCGGGAAGCATTCTGTATAGTTGCAAGCGTTCAAATGGTCAGGTAAAGGCCCCATGAGCTTCCAGAGCAAGAACGAGATCGCCCGGGCCCTCCGGGAGCACCGGATCCAGCCGACGAGCCAGCGGGTGGAGATCGCCCATGTGCTCTTCGAGCGGGGCCTGGAGGCGGGAGCCGACCACCATATGAGCGCCGACGAGGTGCTGGAGCGGGTGAACGCCGACTACCACCGGGTCTCCAAGGCCACGGTCTACAACACCTTGCGCCTGTTCGAAGAGACCGGCCTGATCCGGGCCGTGGTGGTTTCCTCCAGCAAGGTGTTCTTCGACGCCAACACCGAGCCGCACCACCACCTCTACGACGAATCCACCGGCACCCTGCAGGATATCCCCGCCGAGGACATCGACACCGAGCAGCTCTTCCACAAGCTGCCCGAGGGAGTATCCGGGAACGACCTCGACATCGTGGTGCGGGTCCGCGGCCAGGCCTCCAGCGCCGGCTGAAACCGCTTCCCCCTTCTCGCCGGGCGGGCGCCCCAGCGGAGCGCCCGCCCGCGTGCCGTCCGCCCCCGCCGGTTGCCGCCCTCCCGGGGGCGGGATAGAATGTCCGCCGCATTGACGCCGCCGTAGCTCAGCTGGCAGAGCAATCGATTCGTAATCGATAGGTCGGGTGTTCGAATCACCCCGGCGGCACCATGAAAAGCAAAGGCTTACGCCGCCAGGCGTAAGCCTTTTTTTTGCCCGAATACCCCCCTTCGGCCCCTTCCCGCCTGCCGCCTTACCACCCCCAGGCAATCCGGTATCGCGCTGCAGTTGTCCATGATAGGCCTGGAATCCTGGGCATGGTACGGACGAAAAGGCAGGCCGGGGCCCGCGGCCCTGACGGGGGAACAAGATGAGCCAGGTAAATGTTGCCTTAACCGTGGTTGGGGGCCTGGTGCTAATTCTGGGGCTACTGAGCCGGCCGGTGGCACGTTCCTGGCTGTCAGCTCCCTTGCTGACGTTCATGGCTGGGGTGGCCCTGGGTCCGCTGGGTCTCGGCTGGCTGCATCCGGAAAGCTGGGGCCGGCCGGAATACCTACTGGAGGAGGCCGCCCGCCTGACCCTGGGCATCAGCCTGATGGGCATCGCCCTGCGCTTGCCGGCGCGCTACCCCCTGGTGAACTGGCGTCCCCTCCTGATCCTGCTATTGGTGGCCATGCCGGCAATGTTCCTTATAAGCGCCGGGCTGGCGGGCTGGCTGCTGGGCCTGCCCCTGTTGGTGGCCCTGCTGGTGGGGAGCAGTGTTTGTCCCACCGATCCGGTGGTCGCCTCCTCCATCGTTACCTCCAGCGTCGCCAAGGAGGAGCTTCCCGGGACCTTCCGGCATATGCTATCCACCGAGTCGGGGGCTAATGACGGCCTGGCCTACCTCCTGGTGCTGCTGCCGATACTGCTCGTGACCAAAAGCGGGCCCATGGCCTGGGAGGAGTGGCTCACCACGGTGCTCCTTTGGGAGGTTGGCGGCGCCATTGTCTGGGGGAGCTTGGTCGGGCTTGGGGGAGGGTGGGCCTTGAGCAAGGGGGAGGAAATGGGGCTGATCGAGCAGCCTTCCTTCCTTTCCCTGTCCCTTGCCTTGACCCTTCTGACGCTTGGCGCAGGCAAGCTGTTCGGGACCGATAGCATCCTGGCCGTCTTTGTCGCGGGGGTGGCTTTTGATCAGTTGGTGGGCGGGGAGGAACGCATGGAAGAGGACAATGTTCAGGAAGCGGTCAATGCGTTCTTCACCCTGCCGGTATTCCTGTTTTTCGGTCTCATGATTCCCTGGCATGCCTGGGTGGACCTGGGACTCCGCGGGGTGCTCCTGGCGTTGGCCATATTGGCCCTACGGCGCCTGCCGGTGATCCTGGCCCTGCGACCCTTCCTGGAGCCCTGGCGGGAGTGGCGGGTAACCCTGCTAGCCGGCTGGTTCGGGCCCATCGGCATATCCGCCCTGTACTACGCCATGCTGATTGCCCGCGAAACGGCCAACAAGGCGGCCTGGGAGGTGGGCAGCCTAGTGGTTGCTGCGTCCCTGGTGGCGCATGGCATGACCGCAGCGCCCCTAGCCAGGGCCTATGGCCGGTCACGGGCCTAAGGAGCCGCCCAGGACGGAGGCTTGCCCGGTAGGGGCGATCCTCCCTGGGGAAGGATGGAATGTCGCCGCCCCGTCGCCAAGGCGGAGGAGCGGCCCTTAACGGGCGGAAAAGCCACCGACACACCGGAAGGAAGCCGGGAAAGGGGAAAATGCGAAGGCTTACGGAGGTCCCCATAGGTTCGAGCCGGGCCATCGGTGTTTGTTAGTATGGGAACCCCTTATCGCCCCGGACCCTGAACCGATCGCGTGGCCGGCCCCGTCTTATTACCTATCCCGAATCGAATATTTGTACAGAGGAGCAGTCATGAGCCAGGAGGATTACACTCCCGCCGTCGAGACGGCGCGGGCGTACTACAACAGCGAGGACGCCGACACCTTCTACTTCACCATCTGGGGCGGCGAGGACCTCCACATCGGCATGTACGAGTCCGCTGACGAGCCCATCTTCGACGCCAGCGTCCGCACCGTGCACCGCATGGCCGACAAGGTGGACCAGACCATCGGCGCCGGCACCCGGGTCTGCGACATCGGCGGCGGCTACGGCGGCACTGCCCGCCACCTGGTGAAGCGCTTCGACTGCCACGTGGACGTCCTCAACCTCTCCGAGGTGGAGAACGAGCGCGACCGGCAGATGAACAAGGAGCAGGGCCTCGATCACAAGATCGACGTCTACGACGGCAGCTTCGACAGCACCCCCTTCGAGGCGGAGAGCTTCGACCTGGTGTGGTGCCAGGATTCCATCCTCCACGCCGACGACCGGGCGGCGGTGCTGAAAGAGGTGGACCGGATCCTCAAACCGGGCGGAGAGTTCATCTTCACCGACCCCATGCAGACCGACAACGCGCCGGAGGGCGTGCTCGATCCCATCCTGGCGCGCATCCACCTGCCCAGCCTCGGCTCCGTCTCCTTCTACCAGGATACCGCCCGGAAGCTGGGCTGGGAGGATCTGGGCTTCGAGGACCACACCGATCAGCTGCCCCGCCACTACGGGCGGGTGCTGGAGGAGCTGGAGCGCCGCGAGGGCGAGCTCAAGGGCAAGGTCAGCGAGGAGTACATCGCCAACATGAAGAAGGGGCTGCGCCACTGGGTAGACGGCGGCAACAGCGGCTACCTCCAGTGGGGCATCCTCCACTTCCGCAAGCCGCAAAGCTGAGCCCAGCCCGTCCCGCCACCGGGCGGGGCCCAAAAGGAGAGCCCGCCGGGCGTGCCCGGCGGGCTCTCCTGCGTTGAACGGGTCGGCCCGGCGGCAGGCGGGGTCAGTGGATGCGCACCAGGCCCTCCTCCACCTTGTCGCGGGTCTCTTCGCCGACGAGCATCTCCACCAGCTTGAGGCCGAAGTCCATGGAGGTGCCGGGGCCGCGGGAGGTGATCACCGAGCCGTCCACCACCACCGGATCCTCCACGTAGTCCACATCACCGATGTTCACCTGGTTCATGAACTTGGGATTGCTGGTGGCCTGGCGGCCCTCCAGGTGGCCGTGCGCGGCCAGGATGGACGGCGCGGCGCAGATGGCCGAGGTGAATTTGCCCCCGCTCTGATAGCGCTCGATCAGCTTTTGGACCCGCTCGTCCCGCTTCAGATGGTCCACGCCGGGCATGCCCCCGGGCAGGGTGATCATGTCGAAGTCCCGGTCCATGACCTCGTCCAGGGGGGCGTCGGGCACCACCCGGGTTTCCCGCGAGCCGGTGACCGGCTCCGTGCCGCTCAGGCCCGCCAGGACCACCTCGATGCCCCCGCGGCGCAGCACATCAACGATGGTAACCGCCTCCAGCTCCTCAAAACCCTCCGCCAGAGGCATCAGGACGCTCGCCATCGGTTCTCTCTCCTATCGCTTCCACCGACTCCGGCCGGGCCGGCCGGAGTGCGGCCCTTTTCATCAATGGGATATCCCCGGGATGCTGCCATTGTTGCCTCAGGCCGACAACAAAGCCAAGCGGGCCCGTTCGAGGGCCGGGGCGGCTCAATACTGCAGGTAGGCGTGGCCCTCCTCCTGCAGCCGGACGATCTCCGCCTCGGCCATGGGCACCAGGGTGACGAAACCGTGGATGTCCTCGGGACCGTAGTCCATGGCGGCGGCGGCTTCCTTGCACATGCGGAACTCGATCACGTCGCCCATGGTGAGGTTCTGGGCACGGGTCATTAGGTCCTCGTACTCGTCGTAGTTCTCGATGGCGAAGAAGGGGATCTCCTCGCCGTGGAGCACGAGCACGATGGAGGTATCGAAGGGGTTGGCGCCGTTGAGCTCGCTGATGTAGCTGGCGCGGTCGAGCACGGAGTTCATGCGCTCCACGCTGTCCACGGTGACGTCCATGACCACCTTCTGGCCGCTGTACTCCACGTCTTCGGTCTCGGCGTGGCCCCAGGGGGCGTTGGCCTCCTCCTGCGCCTGGGCGGGGCCCGCCGCCAGGAAGGGGAGCAGGAGGGCGAATGCGAGGATGCGATGCATGCTGGTTCCTCCCAGTTGGGGAATGGGGATGAATGTCTGTAACCCTTGGAAACGTACCCTCTTTGTTCTGTCCTGAAAATCGGTTCCTTTCGACGGCTGGAATCCAGGGCACGGGATCGGGTCTAAATCCTAAGGATAAAGTCGGAAATCTCCCGTGGGCGTCCGCGTGCGGAGGCCTATCCATACATTTACGGCAGAGGAGGCGAGCCATGTCCCTAGCGACCGGTTCCATCCAGAAGAACGGCAAGGTCCTGGTGGACCACGTGCGGGTATGGGTGAACGCCGAGGAGGACGGCTCCGGACACCGCACCTACTGGGGCTACCTCAACCCCGAATGGGAGACCCCCATCGGCCGCCTGGATCCGGACGGCGAGCCGGATCCCCGTTACGAGCTGGACCTGGAGGGCGGGGAGCACATCCCGATCCGGTTGGAGGACCACCGCGACGAGGCCTTCATCCAGGTGAACCAGAACGGCTACCGGACCCTCCATTTCCGGAGCGTGCAGTAAGGGGAGGGACTGATACACTGGCCCCATGACGGAGCCCGGTCCGCCCGCCCTTCCCGACTGCGTCCCCGCTCGCGGGAGCCGCCCGTGACCCGCCAGGCCCGGCTGCCGGGGACCCTCCCCGGAATCGGCTGGCGGGAATGGGTGGCCCTGCCCGAGCTCGGTGTCGACGCCATCAAGGCCAAGGTGGACACCGGGGCCCGCAGCTCCGCCCTGCACGCCTTCTTCGTGGAGCCCTATACCCTCCGCGGGGTGCGGATGGTACGGTTCGGGCTCCACCCCGGGCAGGAGGAGCACGCCGAGGTGATCGCCCGCGCCCCCGCGGTGGACCGCCGATGGGTGCGGGATTCCGGCGGGCACGGCGAGCGGCGCTATGTGATCGAGACCCTCGTGGTGCTGGGGACCACTGCCTGGCGGGTGGAGATGACCATCACCAACCGGGACACCATGCGGTTCCGCATGCTGCTCGGGCGGACGGCCCTGCGCGGGCGCTACACCGTGGACCCCGACCGCTCCTTCCTGAGCGGCCGTCCGGACCCGGCCGCCGCCCACCACGAGGGGTAGGGATGAAGCTGGCCGTCCTGTCGCGCAACCGCCGGCTCTATTCCACCCGCCGCCTGGCCGAAGCGGCGGTGCAGCGGGGACACGAAGTCCACATCATCGACCCCCTGCGCTGCACCATCGACATCGCCTCCCAGCGCCCCAGCATCCAGTTCAAGAAGCAGAGCCTCACCGGCTTCGACGCCGTGGTGCCGCGCATCGGCGCCTCCATCACCTTCTACGGCCTGGCGGTGGTGCGCCAGTTCGAGATGATGGGGGTCTACCCCCTCAACGAATCGGTGGCCATCGGCCGCTCCCGCGACAAGCTGCGCTCGCTGCAGCTCCTCGCCCGAGCCGGTGTGGGGCTGCCGCTCACCGGCTTCGCCCACTCGGTGGACGACACCGAGGCCTTGGTGGAAATGGTGGGCGGCCCGCCGCTGGTGGTGAAGCTCCTGGAGGGCACCCAGGGCCGGGGGGTGGTGCTGGCCGAGACCCAGAAGGCGGCGGAGAGCGTCATCGACGCCTTCCGCGAGCTGGACGCCAACTTCCTGGTGCAGGAGTTCATCGGCGAGGCCGCCGGGGCGGACATGCGCTGTTTCGTCATCGGCGACAAGGTGGTGGCCTCCATGAAGCGCCAGGCCAAGGAGGGGGAATTCCGCTCCAACCTGCACCGGGGCGGCGCCGCCACCCTCACCCGGCTCACCCCCGAGGAGCGCTCCACCGCCCTGCGCGCGGCCAAGACCATGGGCCTGAACGTGGCCGGCGTGGACATCCTGCGCTCCAACCACGGCCCGGTGGTCATGGAGGTGAACTCCTCCCCGGGGCTGGAGGGCATCGAGGCCGCCACCGGCAAGGACGTGGCCGCCATGCTGGTGCAGTTCATGGAGAAGAACGCCAAGCCCAACCACACCCGCACCCGGGGCAAGGGCTAGCGTCCCCATGCCCCAGCCCTTCACCATCCACGGCCAGGCCATCCGCCCCGGCACCCGGACCACGGTGGACCTGCCGGTGGCCCAGCTGCACACCCACACCCCCGTGAACATGCCGGTGCAGGTGGTGCGCGGCCGCGGCGACGGCCCCCGCGTGTTCGTCAGCGCCGCCATCCACGGCGACGAGCTCAACGGCGTGGAGATCATCCGGCGGGTGCTGCGCCACAAGGCCCTCAAGCGGCTGCGCGGCACCCTCGTGGCGGTGCCCATCGTCAACGTCCACGGCGTGCTCCACCACTCCCGCTACCTGCCCGACCGCCGCGACCTCAACCGCTCCTTTCCCGGCTCGGAGCGGGGCTCCCTGGCGGCCCGGCTGGCCCACCTGTTCATGACCGAGGTGGTGGGCAACTGCGACTACGGCATCGACCTGCACACCGGCGCCATCCACCGCGGCAACCTGCCGCAGATCCGCGCCGACCTGGACGACCCCGAGGCGGACCGCCTGGCCAAGCTGTTCGGCGTCCCGGTGCTGCTCAACTCCGCCCTGCGCGACGGCTCCCTGCGCCAGGCCGCCGGCGACCGCGGGGTGCCGGTGCTCCTCTACGAGGCCGGGGAGGCGCTGCGCTTCGACGAGTTCTCCATCCGCGTGGGGGTGCGCGGCGTGCTCAACGTGCTGCGGGCCCTGGGCATGCTGCGCCCCAGCCGGCGCAAGCGGCCCCTGCCCGAGCCCTACGTGGCCCGCTCCAGCAACTGGGTGCGGGCGCCGCAGAGCGGCTTCCTGCGTACCACCGTCGAGCTGGGCGCCCTGGTGAAGAAGGGCGACCGCCTGGGCGTGGTCTCCGATCCCTTCGGCGAGCAGGAGGAGACGGTGAAGGCCCTGGGGGAGGGCATCGTGGTTGGCCGCACCAACCTGCCCCTGGTAAACGAGGGGGACGGCCTGTTCCATATCGCCCGCTTCAAGGCCGCCGACGAGGTGGCCGCCGAGCTGGAGGCCTTCCAGTCCGAGGAGGAGGCCTTCTCCACCAACGAGCGGGGCGAGGAGGCGGACTAGGGGCTGCACCCTGGGGCCGGGACCGGACGGGCCGCCCGCGGGTGCAGCAATCCATTCCCGAAAGGAGGTATGCATGCGAGCGTCCGGCCGCGGACCGTCCTTTTCCCCTCGTAGGCTGTCCATGACTCCCCGGGACTGATCCCGTGGCGGGCGGCCCGTCGCAACGGCTGCTGGGGCTCCTGAACCGCTGGGTGGGGGTCCGGGAAGGGGAGGTGTGGGCCCTGGTCTGGGCCTTCCTGTACTTCTTCAGCCTCCTGGCGGCCTACTACGTGGTCCGGCCGCTGCGCGACGAGATGGGCATCGAGGGCGGGGTGGAGAACCTGCCCTGGATGTTCACCGCCACCTTCCTCGCCATGCTGGCCGCCGTCCCCCTCTACGGCGCCGCCTCGGCGCGCTTTCCCCGCCGACGGCTGGTGCCGGGGGTCTACCTGTTCTTCCTGGCCAACCTGCTGGCCTTCTACGCCGCCTTCCGCATGGCCGCGGACCCCGCCTGGGTGGCGCGGGTGTTCTTCGTCTGGGTGAGCGTGTTCAACCTGTTCGTGGTGTCGGTGTTCTGGACCTTCATGGCCGACCTGTTCACCAATGAGCAGGGGCGCCGGCTGTTCGGGGCGGTGGCCGCCGGGGGCAGCGCCGGGGCGGTGGCCGGTCCGGCGCTCGCCACCGGGCTCGTGCAGGTCCTCGGCACCCACGAGCTAATCCTCGTCTCCGCCGCCCTGCTCGCCTTCACCCTGGTGTGCATCGCCCGGCTCCTGACCCAGGCCCCCCGGCTGCGGGCGGAAGGGGAGGCGGAGGAGGAGGCCGGGGAGGACGCCGGGCCGGAGGAGACGGAGGGCGGCCTGGGGGGCGGCGCCTGGGCCGGGGTGCGGCTGCTGGCGCGCAGCCCCTACCTGCTCGGGGTGGCCGGCTACATCCTGCTGTACACCGCCACCTCCACCTTCCTCTACTTTCTGCAGGCCCACATCGTCGAGGACCATCTCGCCGATGCCGATGCCCGAACGGCGCTGTTCGCCGCCATGGACCTGGCGGTCAACATCCTCACGGTGGGCACCCAGCTCTTCGTCACCGGCCGGATCCTGTCCCGGCTGGGGGTGGGCGTGGGTCTGGCCCTGCTGCCGGGGCTCGTGGCCGCCGGCTTCGCCGTCCTGGCCTTCGCGCCCCTGCTGGGGGTGCTGGTGGTCTTCCAGGTGCTGCGCCGGGCGGCCAACTACGCCGTGGCGCGGCCCGCCCGCGAGGTGCTGTTCACGGTGGTGGGCCGGGAGGCGCGCTACAAGGCCAAGAACGTCATTGATACCGTGGTCTACAGGGGTGGCGATGCCGTCACCGGCTGGGCCTTCGCCGGGCTCACGGGCCTCGGCCTGGGCCTGGCGGGGGTGGCGGCGGTGGCCGTGCCCCTGGCGCTGGCCTGGCTGGGCCTCGGCCTGGCCTTGGGGCGGCGCCAGGAGGCCCGCGCAGCGAATCCCATCCGGTGACGGAGCAAGGAGGGCAGGGATGACCAGCACCATAGCCGGCGTGAGCCGGCGCGCGGTCCTGAAGATGATGGCCGCCGCGGGCGGACTGGCCGTCACCGGGGTGCCCCCGGTGGCGGCCCGGGAGGACATGCGGAGCCGAGCGATCCCCTCCAGCGGGGAGGAGGTCCCCGTGGTGGGCCTGGGCACGGCGCGCACCTTCAACCTGGACCCCGGCGAGGAGCGCGCGCCCCTGCGCGGGGTGCTGCGGGAATTCTTCGCCGCCGGCGGGCGGGTCATCGACACCTCGCCCATGTACGGTACCGCCGAGACGGTGATCGGCGACCTGCTGGGGGACATGGACCACCCGCAGGTCTTCTACGCCACCAAGGTCTGGACCCGGGGGCAGGAGGCGGGCATCCAGCAGATGGAGGCCTCCGCCGAGCGCATGGGCACCGACGTCATCGATCTGATCCAGGTGCACAATCTGGTGGACTGGCGGACCCAGCTGGAGACCCTGCGGCGCTGGAAGGAGGAGGGGCGCATCCGCTACCTGGGCATCACCCACCACCAGGTCTCCGCCTTCGACGACCTGGAGCGCATCATGCGCGACGAGGACCTGGACTGGGTGCAGCTGCCCCTGTCCCTGGCCACCCCCGAGGCCGCCGACCGCCTGCTGCCCCTGGCCGCCGACCGCGGCGTCGCCGTGCTGGTCAACCGGCCCTTCGAGAACGGCGGGCTGTTCCGCGCCGTCCGTGGCCGGGAGCTGCCGGAGTGGGCGGACGAATTCGGCGCCGGGAGCTGGGCCCAGCTGTTCCTGAAGTACGTCCTGGCCCACTCGGAGGTGACCTGCGTCATCCCCGCCACCAGCGACCCGGAGCACGCCGCCGACAACATGCGCGCCGGCATGGGCCCGCTCCCCGACGCCGGGCAGCGCAAGCGCATGCGGGAGCTGTGGGAGTCCCTGGCCTAGCCCGGGGGGTCAGGGGCCGACCAGGGCCTCGGGGGTATCCTCCGGCCCGGCGGCGGTCACCTCCAGGTCGCGCAGCAGGCCGTCGTTCAGGGCGTAGATCCAGCCGTGGACCTGCAGGGGCTGGCCGCGCCCCCAGGCCTCGCGCACCACCTGGGAGCGGCAGACGTTGGCCACCTGGTGGACAACGTTGAGCTCGCAGAGCCGGCTCACCCGCTCCTCCTCGTCGAGGCCGTCCAGCTCCTCCCGATGCCGGTCCGCCACGTCCCGGATCATCTCCAGCCAGCCGGTGATGAAGCCGGAGCCCCCGCCCTTCAGGGCCGCCCGGATGCCGCCGCAGCCGTAGTGGCCGGTAACGATCACATGGTGCACCTTCAGCACCTCCACGGCGTATTGGAGCACGGAGAGGTAGTTGAAGTCGTTGTGGGGGGCGAGGTTGGCGATATTGCGGTGGACGAACACCTCGCCGGGGGGGAGATTGACGATCTGGTTGGCCGGCACCCGGCTGTCGGCGCAGCCGATCCACAGGTAGTCCGGTGCCTGCTGGTGGGCGAGCTGGGGGAAGAACTCGGGGTGCTCCTCCTGGATCCCCTCCGCCCAGCGGCGGTTGTTGTCGAGCAAGCTGCGGATGTCACCCATCGAAAACGCTCCCGTGGAGGGTTTCAGGCCCGCCCGGTTCCCCAGGGTGGGCGGTAGGGGGCGGCCGGTCCATGACCTGCCTCAAGGCCTTCGCCGCATCCCGTCCCCCGGGCCGGGGGAAGGCGGTTGGTCGGGCCGGACCAAGGCTACCACCGGTGGGGCCCACAGGGGAGGGTGGAGCGCCGCGCGCCCCGTTACCTAGCGCCTTCACCGCGGGTATAATTCCCCGCAAACTGGCGGGGCCGCCGGGGGCGGCCCATCCAACCGGGAGTGAGCGATGCAACCGCTGGTAGGCCTGATCATGGGCTCGGCCTCCGACTGGGAGACCCTGCAGCATGCCGCGGAGACGCTGGAGCGTCTCGGCGTGCCCCACGAGGTGCGCGTGGTCTCCGCCCACCGAACTCCGGACCTGCTGTTCGAGTACGCCGGGGAGGCGGAGGAGCGCGGCCTGGAGGTGCTCATCGCCGGCGCCGGCGGAGCCGCCCACCTGCCCGGCATGGCCGCCGCCAAGACCGCCCTCCCCGTGCTCGGCGTGCCGGTCCAGTCCAAGGCCCTGAACGGCGTGGACTCCCTGCTCTCCATCGTGCAGATGCCCGCCGGGGTGCCCACCGGCACCCTGGCCATCGGCCGGTCCGGGGCCGTCAACGCGGCCCTCCTGGCGGCGAGCATCCTCGGCAACAAGCACCCCGGGATCCGCCAGGCCCTGCACGACTACCGGCGGGAGCAGGCCGAGGAAGTCCTGGCGCGGCCCGATCCGCGCGAGGAGGGCTGAGGTGCGCATCGGCATCCTGGGCGGCGGGCAGCTCGGCCGCATGCTGGCCCTGGCCGGGCACCCCCTGGACCTGGAGACCACCGTCCTCGACCCGGGGGAGGCGCCCTGCGGGGCGGCGGTGGCCGGCCACATCCGGGGGGACTTCGACGATTCCGGGGCCCTGGGACGGCTGGCGGACTGGGCCGATGTGGTCACCTACGAGTTCGAGCAGGTGCCGGAGGCCGCCCCCGCGGAGCTGGCGGGTCGGGTGCCCGTCCATCCCGCCCCGCAGGCCCTGGCCACGGGCCGCGACCGCCTCAACGAGAAGACCCTGTTCCGGGAGCTGGGCATCCCCACCGCCCGCTTCGCCGCCGTGGATTCCCGGGCGGACCTGGAGGCGGCCGTGGCCGACCTCGGCCTGCCCGCGGTGCTCAAGACCCGCACCCTGGGCTACGACGGCAAGGGTCAGGCGGTGCTGCGCGAGCCCGGCGACGTGGAGGCCGCCTGGGACGGGATCGGTGGGGTGCCGCTGATCCTGGAGGAGGTGGTGGCCTTCCAGCGTGAGGTGTCCCTGATCGCCGTCCGCGGGGGCGACGGCGGGCAGCGTTTCTACCCCCTTTCCGAGAACCACCACGAGCAGGGCATCCTGCGCGCGTCCCGGCCCCGGCCGGGCGACCCCCGCGAGGCGGAGGCCATGGACTACGCCGCCCGCCTGCTGGAGCGCCTGGACTACGTGGGCACCGTGGCCCTGGAGCTGTTCGACGACGGGGACCGGCTGCTCGCCAACGAGATGGCCCCCCGCGTCCACAACTCCGGCCACTGGACCATCGAGGGCGCCGAGACCAGCCAGTTCGAGAACCACCTGCGCGCCGTCTGCGGCCTGCCCCTGGGCGCCACCGACCCGGTGGGGCACAGCGCCATGCTCAACCTGATCGGCGCCCTGCCCGAGCGCGCCGACGTCCTTGCCGTCCCCGGCGCCCACCTCCACTTCTACGGCAAGGACTCCCGGCCCGGCCGCAAGGTGGGGCACATCACCGTGCGTGCCGACTCCGCGGCGGAGCTGGAAGAGCGGCTGGAGCGGGTGCGGCGCCTGCTCCCGGCCGGTTAAGCCGGCGACGGGGCAGGCAATCCCCCCTCGGCTCTCACCGGGGGATCTCCGGCAGCCTGGAGCGCCTTGGGAAGCGGGCCGGGGATCTGGACGGCCTCACACCCAGACTCCTGAAGACGGCGGTGGTTACTGCCGCCAATTACGGCCCGTGCCGCCCCCTGGCCTCTTCAAGCGGCTGCACTCCCGTGTCCAGCCGTCCCCCCAGCCCTTCATGGTGGAGGAGGGCATCCGCTCCCTCCTCCCGAGCCGGTCCCGGGGGTGCACCCCTCATCATCCATAGACGAAGCTCAATGGTCAGCTTCAAAAAACTCGAATTTTCCAAATTCGGCTTGGCCGGCAGTCTTTCCCTACCAGAGAGGGTAAGGTGGGACTTCAGTACCCTTGACCGCCAGTAGTGGGGAGACCAATGGACAGCATTCTCAGTACTGACTTCCGTCCGATGCAAAGGAGGGGGGCGGCCACGGTACTGGAGCGGATCGGGAACACGCCCTTGGCCCATCTTGAGGAGGTGTGGTGCAAGCTGGAGTTCCTGAATCCGTCCGGCTCGATCAAAGCGCGCATCGCGAAGCACATTATCGAGCGGGCCGAGGAGGCGGGTCACCTGCGCCCGGGCGATACCATCGTGGAGGCCTCCAGCGGCAATACCGGCAACGCTTTGGCCATGGTGGCGGCCGTGAAGGGATACCGCATGCTGGTGGTTCAGCCCGCGGGGATCAGCTCGGAGCGCCTGGCCCTTTCCCGGGCACTCGGGGCGGAGGTGATGGAAGTGGGGGACTTCCATGTCAACGAGGCCCTGGCCCGTGCGCAGGAGCTGGGCGAGATCGAGGGCTACTTCTGTCCCCGCCAGTTCGCCTCCGCATGGAACGTGGAGGAGAACCGGACGTGGCTGGGCCCGGAGATCCTGCACCAGCTCCCCGAGGGCGCCGTGCCCGATGCCGTGGTGGCCGGGATCGGTACCGGCGGCACCCTGGTGGGTCTGGGGCAGGCCTTTCGGGCCGTCAATCCGGATTGCCTGGTGGTGGGGGTGGAGCCGACGGAGTCCCGCACCATCGCCACCGGAACGGTGGGCCGCCACCAGATCGAGGGGATCTCCGACGGCTTTGTGCCACAGATCCTCCAGGACCATCGGGACGAGGTGGATTGCCTGGAGGCCGTTTCCAGTGCCGAGGCGGTGAGCGAGATGCGGCGGATTGCCCAGCAGCACGGCTGCTTCGTGGGGCCCAGCTCGGGGGCCCACTTGCTTGCGGCCAAGAAGCTCCA
Organism: Thiohalorhabdus sp.; assembly: GCF_046545655.1. Lineage (NCBI taxonomy): Bacteria > Pseudomonadati > Pseudomonadota > Gammaproteobacteria > Thiohalorhabdales > Thiohalorhabdaceae > Thiohalorhabdus > Thiohalorhabdus sp. The sequence goes on from NZ_JBKGZG010000012.1 coordinate 28,801, forward strand.
ACGGGATCGGCCCGAGCTGAATACCGTGGTCACCCTGTTCTGCGACGGTGGGGAGAAATACTTCTCGGAGCATTTCCATCCGGGGGCGGTCCAGGGCGGGGAGTCGAGGGGATAAACCGCGGTTGAATCCATCAATCCCCCGCAACCACGAGGCGCTCGATGACATCGTCTGGAACGGTTATAGCGGCTTGGCCAACATGGCCGCTGAGGAGGTCGCCTGAGCGGCAAGGCCCACCACCCGGAAAGCCTCCCTGGGACACCAGGGGGGCGCTATCCATTCCTCGGAGAACCCATGGCGGAGGACGGATCGGCCGAACCGGCCTGCCCTGTTTCTACTGGTCTCCCTGGTGGGGCTGACCGGCCTGCTCGCCTTCGGCTGCCGGTTCGGCGGCCTCCAGGGCTGGCCCGGCGCGGCGAGGCACGCATGAACCGTTCCCGTCTCCTGGTGAGCGCCCTGTCCCTGGGGCTCGGCCCCGCCTGGCCGGTTGGGTGAGGGTCGGCCATGGGCTTCCGGGAGATCGTCAATGCCCTGGTTCAGATCCTGGAAGGGGCGGGGATCGCGGTCATCCTGGGCGGGTTCATCGTGGCCACCGCCGTCTATCTGGTCCGTCTGCGCCACCGGTCCTCCCATCAGGCCTACCAGGACTACCGCCAGCGCAGCGTGCGCGGCCTGATCCTGGGGCTGGAGTTCCTGGTGGCCGCCGACATCATCAAGACCGTAGCCATCGACTACACCCTGAACAGCGTCCTCATGCTCGCTTTGATCATCCTGATCCGGACTTTCCTCGTCCTGGCCCTGCACCTGGAGATCGAGGGGAGGCTGCCCTGGGCGAGCCGGGAACAGGGCGAGGCCGGCGCCCGGGGATTCCATGACCGCGAGTAGGTCCCGTCCCGTTTCCGGTGCCGCCGCGAAGGGACGAAATGGCCCTCCCGCGAGCGGGCCATCCTCGCGGTTGACCCTTCACCGGAGCCCCCTTAGGCTATCGGGAATCCCCGGGTCCTAGGCCGGGGATGCCAACCGATCCGCTCCAGGTTCCCCAGGGCCTTTGGCCCGGGGTGAAACGGGAAGTCCGGACGGCCCTCTGAGCCGAACCGGCGCTGCCCCCGCAACGGTAAGCGAGTGTTGGGCGGTCATTTGCCACTGTGCCTGCGGGCGCGGGAAGGCGAATCGCCCGGCGGCCTTCCGCCAGCTCGTCAGCCCGGAGACCGGCCTGGAGCACCGATCCGACGGCGTCGCGGGGCGCGACGTGCGGAGGCCGGCCCAACGCGCCGCTGCCCTTCCACCGGCTTCCCCCGCGCTGCCCGGAATTGCACGACCCTGAAACCGGTGCAGCGGAGGCTTCATGTCCCCTCAGTGTGCGGCTCACCGCGCCGCCCTCAAGTCGTTCCTCGGCCTGGCCCTGGGGCTTATCGCCCTGCTAACGGCCGGCCCAGGACAAGCCGCCAAATTGGTGGGCGTGGTCTCGGAGCGCTCGGCGGAGGTGGCCGCCGCCGGGGCCCACCGCCATCTGGAGGAGCACCCCGACCACGAGGTGGTGCTGAGAACCCCGGCCCAGCTCTCGGAGCTCTCCGACGCCGAGGTCGCCGAACTGTGGTCCGGGGCCGATGCCGTGTTCATGGCGGGGGTGTTTGACGAGGCCGCCGCGCGCCTGGAGCGGCTTCTGCGTCAATCCCCGCCGCCGGATGAGGCGCCGGTACTGATCGTCAGCAGCACCCGCTCCCTGGTGCGTGCCTCGCGGCTCGACGGGGAGCACCCCCTGGCCGAACTGTCCGGAGAGGGGCTGGAGGTGATCAGCGCCGACCCCGAGGCGGACGACGACCCCCTGGAGTTCACCCAAGACCTGGCTGCCAAGCATCCGGAGCAGGCCGGTTGGCTGCGGGGCCGGGCCTACTGGCGGGGACGCGGGGCGGACAACACCGCCGAGATGATGGCCTGGCTACTCTCCGAAGGCGGGGTGGATGTGGAGGCAGCGCCGCCGGCCCCGGCGGAGCCCCTGCGCTACTACCGGGACGGCCAGGTGGTGGCCGCCGACGAGCTGGACCTGCCCGAGGGCGAGCCGGCGGTGGCCGTGCTGGCCTACGACGACGGCGATCAGGCGGGCAGCCGTGCGCTGCTGGATAGCCTGTGCGGGGCCGTGGAAGAGCGGGGTCCGGCCTGCTTCGCCGTTCTGGCGCGCTGGGGTGAGGCCAGCAAGCAGGCCGTGGAGCGTCTGGAGGAGGTCAGCGCCCCTGCGGAGCTGGGGGCGGTCATCAGCCTGCAGGACTTCGTGGTGGGTGGGAGCGATGGCCGCGAGGCGGTTACCGAGACCCTTAACGGGCTGGACGTTCCCGTGCTCAAGGGCATCCGCCTCACCGACCGCACCCGCCAGGAGTGGCGGATCTCCGCGGACGGTCTGCCCCAGGACTCCATCCACTACCGCGTGGGCATGCCGGAGCTGCAGGGCGTCGGCCAGCCGTTGGTCCTCGCCGCGGCCCGGCCCGCCCACACCGATTCGCGTACCGGCCTGCGCTTCGCCACCACCCGTCCCGTGGACCGGGAGGTGGCCGCCATGGCGGAGCGGGCGACCCGCTGGGTCCACCTGCGGCGCACCGATAACGCCGACAAGCGCATTGGCGTCCTCTACTACAACCACCCGCCGGGCCGCCACAACATCGGCGCCGACAATCTGGACGTGCCGCGCTCCCTGCTGCGCATCCTGCGCAACCTCAAAAAGGCCGGCTATACCACCGGCCCGCTTCCCGAATCACATGAGGACCTGCTGGAGCGGATGCAGGAGCGCGGCGTGAACCTGCCCGAGGATCGCGAGGAGCTGGCGCGTCTGCACGGTGAGGTGCCCTCCCTCTCCGCCGCGGACTATGAGGAATGGTTCGCCGGACTTCCCGACGCCATTCGCGCCGAGATGCGCGATGGCCCCCTGGGGTATTTGCACGAGACACTGCGTGCCGCCGAGCGGGAGGGGCGCTTGGAGCTGGGCCGGGATCTCCTGGAGCGCATGCACGGTGATCTTCGCCATTTGCTGGAAGGGACGGACCACCGGGCCGCCGGGCGGGCCCGCGACCTGCTGGACCAGCTGCGCGCGGAGTATGAGGCGCTGCTGGATGAGCGGGAGGAGGCGAGCTGGGAGCGAGCGCAAGAGCTGGTGGCCGGACTGCGGGACACCGGTATCGAGGGCCTGCACGGCTGGGGCGAGGCCCCGGGCCGGGTCATGGTCCACGACAACGATATGCTCATTCCGGGGCTGCGCTTCGGCAACGTCTGGATCGGCCCCCAGCCACCCCGCGGCTGGGAGGTGAACGAGGAGCTGCTGCACGCCAACCTGGCCGTGCCGCCGCCGCACCAGTACCTGGGCTACTACCACTGGCTCAAGGAGGACTTCGGGGCCGATGCCCTGGTGCACCTGGGTCGGCACTCCACGTACGAGTTCCTGCCACGGCGTCGGGCCGGGCTCACCGAAACCGATTACTCGCGGCTCATCGCCGGGGATATCCCGGGTGTCTATCCCTACATCGTGGACGGGGTAGGGGAGGGCCTGCAGGCCAAGCGCCGTGGCCTGGCGGTGATGGTGGACCACCTGACGCCGCCGCTGTCCACCACGCCCCTGTACGACCAGCTCCTGGAGCTGCGGGGGCTGGTGGAAAGCTTCGAGTCGGCGGAAGGCCAGGGCAATACCCCGGCTCGCGAGCGAGCGCTGGATGGCATCCGTGACAAGATCGCCGAGCTGGATATGGTCTCGGAGCTGGAGTCGGAGCTGCGCGCCGAGCGGGACAACCCCGACCTGACCCTGGACGAGGTGGGTGGGGACCTCCTGGTGCACGAGGTGGGCCATCACCTCACGGAGATGCAGGAGGAATTCATGCCCCGGGGCCTCCACATCTTCGGTGCCGAGTGGAAGGCTGAGGAGCGCCGGATGATGCTGGAGTCCATGGCCGGGTCCGGGGAGATCAAGGACCAGTGGCGGGAGGGCCTGAAATCCTCCCCCGGACGGGAGGTGGACGGGCTTCTGGCCGGGCTGGACGGCCGCTTCATCGCTCCGGGCAAGGGCAACGACCCGGTCCGTACCCCCGAGGTGCTGCCCACCGGCCGCAACTTCTACGGTTTGAACGGCGACCTGCTGCCCAGCCGCGTGGGCTGGGAGATGGGCGAGCGCATGGCGGCCGATGCTCGCGAAGAAGGGAGGGACGAAGGACCGAGTGGTAGCGAGGCAGTGGTCCTGTGGGCCTCGGACACGGTGCGCGACGAGGGCGCCATGGTGGCCTTCGGCTTGGACATGCTGGGCATCAAGCCGGTGTGGAACAGCCGCGGCATCGTCGAGGACATCGAGCGCCAGCCCCTGGAGGAGGGCCGCTACCGCCGCGATGTGGTGTTCACCACCTCCGGGCTGTTCCGCGACCTGTACGGCAACCTCAACGCCTGGCTGGACAAGGCTGTGCGTCTGGCGCTTGACGGTGCCAGCCAGACCATCCGCGAAAAGCACCCGGAGCTTACCCCGGCCCTGGAAGCGGCCCTGAAGCCGCTGGGCGAGCTTCGCAGCGCCGGAACGGAGTCCCTGGAGCGCAACCAGGTGGCCGCCCACTGGGTGGCGGACGCACGGCGGGCGGTGAAGGAGGGCGCCGAGCCGGACGAAGCCGGCAATCAATCCATCCTGCGGGTCTACGGGGACGCCCCGGGCAGCTATGGCGCCGGGGTCAACCGCATGGCCGAGCGCTCCGGGTCCTGGGAGGAGCGCGATGAGGTGGCCGATGCCTACCTGCGCCGCATGGGCCACGCCTACGGCGCCGGTTCCGCCGGCGAGGCCGCCCACGGGGACTTCCGCCGCAACCTGGACCGGGTGGAGCGCACCTACCTTGGCCGGGCCTCCAATCTCTACGGCCTGCTGGACAACAACGACGCCTTCGACTACCTGGGTGGGCTGTCCATGGCGGTGGAGCAGGTTACCGGGGAGGCACCGGCCAGCCGCATCATCGACCATTCAAACCCGGAAAAGCCGAGCATGCAGAACCTTGAGGCCGCCCTCCTGGGGGAGCTCCGCGGCCGTTTCCTCAATCCGGCCTGGCTCAAGGCCCAGATGCAGCATGGCTACAGCGGCGCCCGCACCATGGGCTCCAAGTTCATGGAGCACCTGTGGGGCTGGCAGGTTACCAGCCCGGAGGTCGTCGACGACTGGGTCTGGGAGGAGGTGAAGTCGGTCTACTTCGACGACAAGCACGACCTCGACCTGGACGGGTTCCTGGCCGAGGGCAATCGCGCCCAGGTGCGCACCAACATGCTCGCCATCATGAACGTGGCCATCGCCAAGGGCTTCTGGGAGGCCCCGCAGGAAACCCGGCGGGAGCTGGCGGAGGAGCTGGCCCGGGCGGTGGTGGAGCACGGCCTGCCCGGCTCCGGCCACACCCGGCCCAAGCACCCCGTCTTCGAGCACGTGAAGGGGCAGATCGACGAGGAGCTTGCCCAGGACCTGGAGAGCAAGCTCCAGGCCGCCGGCGGCAAGCAGCCCCAGGGGGAGGAGGCGGCGGTGCGCTCGGTGACCGAGGTGGAACAGTCCCCGGAAGCCCTGTCGGAGGATGCAGAAGAGGCCGTCCCGGAGGCGACCGAAGAGGGTGCCGAGCCCGAGCAGGCCAGCCAGCCGGAGCAGGCCGGGGAGGAGCAGGCCGCCCAGGAAACCAGCCGACAGGCCCGCGACGGCGAAAGCCGATCCCAGGACCGGGAGATGCCCTGGTTCCTGTGGGCCGCGGGGGCCCTAGCCCTGATCCTGCTCATCGGCGGCTTCACCAACGGATTACGCAGCGGAGGAAGGCATGTTTGACGGGGTGCTGGTGCAGTGGATCCATGCCGGCGTGAGCTGGCTGCTGGAGCCGGTGCTCGCGGCCCTGGCGGTGCTGGTGGCCCTGGCCGTATGGGAGATGGGGCAGGCCCTGGGCGAGGGCTTCGGCGGCCTGGCCCGCCTGCGCCGCACCGGGGACCGGGAGCGGGCGGGCCGGGTGGGCCGGCGCCGAATCGAGCGGGCCGATCTCATCGCCCGCGTGGGCCCCATGCTCGGCCTCATGGGTACCCTCATCCCGCTGGGCCCGGGCCTGGCCGCCCTGGGACGCGGCGAGCTGGAGACCCTGGCCCGGGCGGTGACGGTGGCCTTCGATACCACCGTCATGGGCCTGCTGGTGGGCATCGTCGGCTTCATCCTCGGCCGGGTGCGCCGCCGCTGGTACGATTCCCTGCTCGACGCCCTGGAGGCCGGCGATGTCCGGGCGTGACTGGTCGCGGGGGCGCTTCGACGAGGCCGACGCCGAGCCCATGGGGCCCATGGCCAACCTGGTGGACATCATGCTGGTGTTCGCCGTGGGCCTGATCGCCGCCCTGGCCGCCAGCCAGGGCGGCAAGGATGCGCCCCTGAAGGAGCTGTCGCAGCAGGAGGTCACCCAGGGCCGCGAGCTGCCCGAGGTCCCCGAGGGCGTGGGCGGCTCCGGCTCCGGCTACGAGCCCATGGGCGAGGTCTACCGCGACCCGGAGAGCGGCAAGCTGATTATGGTCCAGGGCAGCGGGAGCGAGGAATGACCGCCTTCTCCCGGCCCGAGATCGACGCCGTCTACCGGGCCATCGAGCAGCGCCGGGACATGCGTCACTTCCGTCCGGACCCGGTGGACCCCGCGGTGCTCCGGCGGCTGCTGACCGCCGCGCACCGGGCGCCCAGCGTGGGCTTCATGCAGCCCTGGCGGTTCATCCGGGTTGCCGATCCGGAACTGCGCGAGGCCATCGCCGGGCTGGTGGAAGAGGAGCGCCAGCGCACCGCCGAGGCCATGGACGGGCGCAAGCAGGAGTTCCTGCGCCTGAAAGTGGAGGGGGTGCGCGAGGCGGGCGAGCTGCTGGTGGCGGCCCTGGCCGACGGCCGCGAGCGGTTCGTGTTCGGCCGTCGTACCCTCCCCGAAATGGACCTGGCCTCGGTGGCCTGTGCCATCCAGAACCTGTGGCTGGCGGCCCGCGCCGAGGGGCTGGGCATGGGCTGGGTGTCCTTCTTCGACCCGGAGGCCCTGGCCCGTCTCCTGGCCCTGCCCGAGGGCGGCCACCCCGTTGCGGTGCTGTGCCTGGGCCATGTGGAGGCCTTCTACGACGAGCCCATGCTGCAGCAGGAGGGCTGGGCCGGGCGCGAGCTCCTGGAGGAGCTGGTCTACGCCGATAGCTGGGGCAATTCGGGCGGCCTACCGGATTCCACGAACGAGATTGAGCAAGGAAACCATAAATGAGCGAAGGCCAGAGCGACGCCCGCTACCGCGAGCGCATGCAGAAGAAAAAAGAGATCATGGACGCCCGCATCGGCCAGGCCAGCGACGAGCGCGGCGTGATCATCGTCAATACCGGCACCGGCAAGGGCAAGAGCAGCGCCGGCTTCGGCATGGTGGCCCGGGCCCTGGGGCACGGCCAGCGGGTGGGGGTGGTGCAGTTCATCAAGGGCAAGTTCGCCACCGGCGAGGAGGCCTTCTTCCGCCAGTTCGACGGCGTGACCTACCACGTCATGGGAGAGGGCTACACCTGGGAGACCCAGGACCGGGAGCGGGACACGGAGATGGCCGAGGCCGCCTGGGAGAAGGCGCGGGCGCTTCTGCGGGACGAGTCCGTCAGCCTGGTGGTCCTCGACGAGCTGAATATCGCCCTCAAGAAGGAATACCTCGACCTGCCCACGGTGATCGAGGATCTGGCCGGGCGCCCGCCCATGCAGCACGTGGTGATCACCGGCCGCGGCGCGCCCCAAGACCTCATGGAGGTGGCCGACACGGTCACCGACATGCGCAAGGAAAAGCACGCCTTCGAGGCCGGGGTGAAGGCGCAGAAGGGGGTGGAGCTGTGAGCGCCACCTGCCCGGCGGTGCTCATCGGCGCGCCCGCCTCCGGGCAGGGCAAGACCACGGTCACCGCCGCCCTGGCGCGCTACCACCGCGACCAGGGCCGCACAGTGCGCGTGTTCAAGATGGGGCCCGATTTCCTCGACCCCATGATCCTGGAGCAGGCCTGTGGCCATCCGGTGGATCCGCTCCACCTGTGGATGGTGGGCGAGGACGACTGCCGGGCCATGCTGCACGCCGCCGCGCAGACGGCCGACCTGATCCTGGTGGAGGGCTCCATGGGGCTCTTCGACGGCGACCCCTCGGGCGCCGATCTGGCCGTGCGCTTCGGCCTGCCGGTGCTGGGCCTCATCGACGCCAGCGGCATGGCGCAGACCTTCGGGGCGGTGGTGAACGGCCTGGCCACCTGGCGTCCGGACCTGTCCTTCGCCGGCGTCATCGCCAACCGGGTGGGCAGCCCCGGGCACGGGCGCATGCTGGGCGAGGCCCTGCCCGATGGCATCCGCTACTTCGGCGCGGTGCCGCGCAATGAGGCGGTGGGCATTCCCGACCGCCACCTGGGCCTGGTGCAGGCCGAGGAGATCGACGATCTGGAGCAGCGCCTGGCCGCCGCCGCGAGCGCCGTGGCCGAGGCCGAGGTCACCGGGCTGCCCGACCCGGTGGACTTCGCGGCCGGCTCCCTGCCGGAGCCGGGGCCCGAGCTGGCCGGGGTGCGCGTGGCCGTCGCCCGGGACGCCGCCTTCGCCTTCATCTACCCGGCCAACCTGCGGCTGCTGGAGGCCATGGGCGCCGAGCTGACCTTCTTCTCGCCGCTGGCCGGCGAGGGCCTGCCGGCGGCGGACGCCGTCTGGCTGCCCGGGGGCTACCCGGAGCTGTACCTGGATCCCCTCGCCGCCAACGAGGCCCTGAAGGCCGACCTGCACGCCCACCACCAGGCAGGGCGGCCCATCCTGGCCGAGTGCGGCGGCTTCCTCTACCTGCTGGACACCCTGGCCGACGCCGCGGGCAACCGCGCCCCCATGGCCGGGCTGCTTCCGGGCGAGGCGCGGCTGGCGGAGCGGGTGCAGGGCATCGGCCTGCAGGCCGCGCCATTGCCCGAGGGAGAGATCCGCGGCCACACCTTCCACCACAGCCGCGCCGAGGTGGACCTGGAGCCGGTGGCGCACTGCATCCGGGCCCGGAATCGGGGCAGCACCGCGGAGGCCATCTATCGCCAGGGCCGGCTCACCGCCACCTACCTGCATGCCTGGTTCCCCTCCAATCCCGGCGCCGTGGCGGCGCTGTTCAGGCCATGAGCGGGCAGGATCCCCCCCTGAGCGAGCTCCTCTCCCGGGCGGTGCCCGGGGGCGGGGAAGACCCGGCCAGCCGGGTGGATCTGGTGGGAGCCGGGCCCGGCGATCCGGGCCTGCTCACCCTGCATGCGGTGGCCGCGCTGCAACGGGCGGAGGTGGTGCTCCACGACCGCCTGATCCCGCAGGAGGTGCTGGACCTGGCCAACCCGGACGCCGAGCGCGTCTACGTGGGCAAGGCGCGGGCGCGCCACCACTACAAGCAGGAGGAGCTCAACGCCCTGATGGTGGCCCGGGCGCGGGAGGGCCGCTACGTGGTGCGGCTCAAGGGCGGCGACCCCTTCGTCTTCGGGCGCGGCGGCGAGGAGGCGGAGGCCCTGGCCGCAGAAGGCATCCCGGTGCGGATCATCCCCGGCATCACCGCCGCGGGGGGCTGCGCCGCCTACGCCGGCATCCCGCTCACCCACCGCGACCACGCCTACCGCTGCCAGTTCGTCACCGCCCACCGCCGCAACGGCGGCACGGAGCTGGACTGGGCCGCCCTGGTGCAGCCGCAGCAGACCGTGGTGGTCTACATGGGGCTGCACGGCCTCGACAAGGTGTGCACCGAGATGGTGGAGGCCGGGGCACCGGCGACCATGCCCGCCGCCCTGGTGGAGCGGGGCACCCTGGCCGCGCAGCGGGTGGTGACCGGCACCCTCGGCGACCTCCCCGGCCGGGTGGCGGGCCTGGAGATCCAGTCGCCGGCCCTGCTCATCGTGGGCGAGGTGGTGCGGCTGCGGGAAGCCACCGAGGCCGGAGGAACAATGGATGCCGGGGCCTGAGAGAACCGTGCAGCCGGGCGGCATGCGCCCGGAAACCCCGGAAGGGGGCGGTGGCCTGCGCACCGGGCTCACCACGGGGGTCTGCGCCACCGCGGCGGCGGTGGCGGCCGCCCGCCTGGCCCTCGGGGGAGAGCCCGCGGACCCGGTCCCGGTGACCCTGCCCCGGGGCGAGCGGGTGACCCTGCCGCTCCGGGATTTTCAGGCGGTGCCGGGGGGCGCGGAGGCCGGTGTCATCAAGGACGGCGGCGACGATCCCGACGCCACCCACGGGGCACGGGTCTGGGTGCGGATCGAGCCGACTGCCGAAACGGGGGTGGCCTTCCGGGCGGGAGCCGGGGTGGGCACCGTCACCCGCTCCGGCCTGCCGGTGCCGCCGGGGGAGCCGGCCATCAACCCGGTGCCGCGGCGGATGATCACCGACCATTTGCAGGAGGTGGCCGCCGAGCTGGGCCACCCCGGAGGCTTCACCGTCACCGTGGGCGTGGACGGCGGCGAGCGCATCGCCCAGCGCACCATGAACCCGCGCCTGGGCATCGAAGGCGGCATCTCCATCCTGGGCACCACGGGGATCGTGCGGCCCTTTTCCTGCTCCGCCTACATCGCCTCCATCCATCAGGCCATCGACGTGGCCCGCGCCAACGGGCTGGACCGGGTGGCCTGCTGCACCGGGGGGACCAGCGAGGCCGCGGCGCAGGCCCGCTACGGCCTCGACGACATGGCGCTCATCGAGATGGGCGACCTGTTCGGCGCCGCCCTCAAGTACCTGCGCCAGCATCCCATTCCCGCCGTGGTCCTGATGGCGGGCTTCGGCAAGCTCAGCAAGTTCGCCGACGGCCACCTCGACACGCACAGCCGCAAGTGCGCCATCGACCTGGCCGGCCTGGCTGCCGAGGCGGAGCGGCTCGGCGCGGGGGCGGAGCTGGTGGCGCGGGTGGCCGGCGCCAATACCGCCATGGAGGCCCTGGCGGCCTGCCAGGAGGCCGGGGTCCCCCTGGCCGACCGGGTCTGCGCCCGCGCCTGGACCCAGGCCCGGCGCCTGCTGCCCGCCGCCATCGAGCTGGAGGTCTGCGCCGTGGACCGCCAGGGCCGGGTGGTGGGGCAGGCGGCCGGGGAGCCGGAGGCGCGGCCATGAGCGGGGCCGCCATTGCCCTGGAGGGCGTCGCCAAGAGCTATCCCGGCGGCCGGGTGGGCCTGGCCGGGGTGGACCTGACGGTGCCCGACGGCAGCTTCTTCGGCCTGCTCGGGCCCAACGGCGCCGGCAAGACCACCCTCATCGGCCTGCTCACCTCCCTGGTGCGGCCGGACAGCGGCCGGGTGCGGGTATTCGGCCACGACCTGGACGGCGAGGCGGTGGCGGCCAAGGAGTGCATGGGCGTGGTGCCGCAGGAGGTGAACTTCAACAGCTTCGAGCCGGTGGGGGAGATCGTGGAGACCCAGGCGGCCTACTACGGCCTGCCGCCGCGCCGGGCCCGGGAGCGGACCGGCGAGGTGCTGGCGCAGGTGGGCCTGGCCGAGCGCCGCGGGCAGACCGCCTGGGGGCTGTCGGGCGGGCTCAAGCGCCGCCTGATGATCGCCCGGGCCCTGGTGCACGAGCCCCGCCTGCTGATCCTCGACGAGCCCACCGCGGGCGTGGACCTGGAGGCCCGCCACGCCACCTGGGACCTGCTGCGCAGCCTGAACGCGGACGGCGTCACCATCCTGCTGACCACCCATTACCTGGAGGAGGCCGAGGCCCTGTGCGGGGAGCTGGCCATCCTCGACCAGGGCCGCATCCTGGCGCGGGGCGGGACCACGGACATGCTGCACGGCCTCGCCCACCAGACCCTGGTGCTGGAGCTGGCCGCGCCCGTGGAGGAGGTGCCCTGCCTGGACCCGGCCACGGTGCGCTGCCCGGATGCCTGGACCCTGGAGGTGGACCTCGCCGCCGACGAGGACATCACCGCGCTGTTCGGGCGGGTGGCCGCCGCCGGCCTGCAGGTGGCGGGGCTGCGCAACAAGCAGAACCGGCTGGAGTCGCTGTTCCTGGAGCTGGTGGGCAAGGGGGAGGCCCGGCCATGAGGACGCAGCGCTACTGGTACGCCTACCGCGGGATGGTGGTGAAGCAGACCCGCCGCTTCCTGCGCGCCTGGGTGCAGAACCTGCTGCCGTCGGTGGTCACCGCCGCGCTGTTCCTGACCATCTTCGGCCACCTGGTGGGGCGCGAGCTGAGCGGCATGGGCGGGGTGCCCTATGCGGACTTCCTCCTGCCCGGGCTGATCATCCTGGCGGTGGTCACCAATGCCTACAGCAACGTCACCCTGGCCTTCTACGGGGCGCGGCTCCAGCGCCACATCGAGGAGCTGCTGGTGGCGCCCCTGCCGGCCTGGCTGATCGTGGCGGGGTTCGCCACGGGCGGGGTGCTGCGCGGCCTGCTGGCGGGGGGGCTGGTGCTGCTGGTGGCGCTGCCCTTCACCTCGCTGCAGGTCCACTACCCGCTGGCCACACTGGGGATCGCCGTAACGAGCGCCCTGCTGTTCGCCCTGGCGGGGCTCATCAACGGCCTGTTCGCCCGCAGCTTCGACCACACCTCGGTGATCTCCACCTTCGTGCTGACCCCGCTCATCTATCTCGGCGGGCTGTTCTACCCGGTGGAGCGCCTCGATGAGCCGTGGCAGACGGTGGCGGCGGCGAACCCCATGCACTACATGATCGCCGGCTTCCGCCACGGGCTGCTGGGCACGGGCGGCTTCGACGGCACCGCCACCTTCGGCATCCTGGCGGCGGCCACTGCCGCGGTGGGCGGCCTGGCCTGGGGGCTGGTGGCGCGGGGCGTCCGCATCCGGGCGTAGGTTCAGGGTTAGTTTGCCGTTCTGGAAGCCGTATCATGAGCGGTATAACGCAAAGACTGGCTGGAGGGGCCCCTCGATGAGCATCGCGGACCGCATTTATGAGGAAGTACGGCGGCTCCCGGAGCCGCTTACCAAAGAGGTTCTTGATTTTATTGGCTACCTGGAGGCCAAGCATGGCTTGAATGAGCCGGGCCTTGAGGAGCTGAAAAAGTCCCAGGAACCAGCAATGCAGCATACCTGGGCCAATCCCGAAGACGAGGTTTGGGATGAGTGGTGAGCCTGGGGAGCTGGTTGCCATCCCTTTCCCTTACTCGGACCTGCATACCTCCAAGCGGCGGCCGGTGGTGATAATTACGCCACCCGACCGCCACGGAGACTTTTTCGGCCTTGCTGTAACCTCTGTGCCGACGCCTGAATATGGGCTAGCGATCACCTCGGATGACCTTTCTCAAGGCGAGCTCCCCAAGCTCAGTTGGGTCCGCTATGACAAGGTTTTCACATTGAGTGAAAGCACCATCGTCAAGCGGTACGGGCAGCTTAGGCCGGAGGTTTTGGGGAAAGCCCTTCAAGGTCTTTGCCAATACACCGGGTGCTAGATCCCCATGACACAAGGACGAGAGCACGGTCCCCGCGTGCGCGAGGCCTGCCCCGGGGTGGTCGCCCCCATGGCGACCGGCGACGGCCTGCTGCTGCGGCTGCGCCATCCCATCGGCGGCCTCGACCCCGAGCAGGCCCGCACCATCGCCCGGGTGGCCCGGCGGTACGGCTCCGGCGCTCTGGAGCTGACCAACCGGGCCAACCTCCAGCTGCGCGGTTTCACGGCGGAGACCCTGCCGGCCGCCCAGGAGGAGCTGGCGCGGACCGGCCTGACGGACGCGGATCCCGACCGGGAGGCGGTGCGCAATGTGGTGGCCTCTCCCGTAGCCGATGTGGACCCCGAGGCCGTGGCCGATGTCCGCCCCCTCGCCCGGGCGCTGGCGGAGGCCATCACCGCCAGCCCCGCCCTGCGCGAGCTGCCGCCCAAGGTGGGGGTGGTGGTGGACGGCGGCGGCCGGGCGCCCCTGGGTGACCTGCCCGCCGATGTGCGCCTGGAGGCGGTCGCCACGGCGGCCGGACTGCGCTACCGCCTGGCGGTGGGCGGCACCGCCCGCTCCGCCGCCGTGCTGGGCCGGGTCACCGTGGAGGGGGCCGTGCCGGCCGCGGTGGCGGTGCTGGAGCGTTTCCGCGCCCTCCGCCAGACCGCGGCCGAGCCGCCCCGGCGGTTGGCGGAGGCGGTGGACCGCTTCGGCACGGAGCCTTTCGAGGGAATGGCGGGGCTGGAGCCGGTATCCGGGGCGGAGCCGGTGGCCCGGCGCCCGGCCGCGGCCCCGGGCGATTTCCTCGGCCGCGCCCCCCAGGGCGCCTGGGTGGGCGCGGCCTTCCCCTTCGGCGCATTGAGCGCCGACCAGCTGGAAGGCCTGGCCGGGCTGGTGGAGGCCGGCTCCGGGGGCACGCTGCGCGTTACCCCCTGGCGGACGGTGCTGGTCATCGGGGCCGGTCCGGACGCCCTGCCAGCGCTGGAGGCCCTGGGCGCCATCAGCGACCCCGCCGATCCCCGGCTGAGGGTGAGCGCCTGCATCGGCGCCCCCGGCTGCGATGCGGCCGCCGCGGCTACGCGGACGGATGCGCCCACCCTGGCCGATGCGGCGGCCGATCTGCTGGAGCGGGGGGGGCGGCTCCACGTGAGCGGCTGTGAAAAGGGCTGCGGGGAGCCCGCCGCGGCCGCGGCGGTCCTGACCGCGGCCGCGGACGGCTACACCCTGAACGTGGCGGATGGCTCGGCGGAGCCGCTGCAAACGGGGCTGGCGCCGGAGGCGGCCTGGCGCTGGCTGGCCGCCCTCGGCCGGGTGGTGGCGAGCGAACAACGACAAGGAGAGCGTGTGGAGACAACCATGGAACGGTTGGGCAAGAGCACCTTGGCCGCCCGGGTCCGGTGGGAGGTGGGGCATGGCGGATAGCAGCCCCGCGGACTACATCCGCGACGGCCGGGCCATCTACGAGGAGTCCTTCGCCATCATCCGGGCGGAGGCGGACCTGGCCCGGTTCCCCGAGGACCTGGTGCCCGCGGTGGTGCGCATGATCCATGCCTGCGGCATGACCGATCTGCCCGGGGACATCGGCTTCTCCGCCGGGGTCGCGGCGTCGGCCCGGGCGGCGCTGGCCGCGGGCGCCCCCATCCTCTGCGACAGCGAGATGGTGGCTCACGGCATCACCCGCGCCCGCCTGCCGGCGGACAACTCGGTGGTCTGCACCCTGCGCGACGAGCGCGTTCCGGACCTGGCCGCCGAGCTGGGCAACACCCGCTCGGCCGCGGCGCTGGAGCTGTGGCGCCCGCAGCTGGAGGGCGCCGTGGTGGCCATCGGCAACGCCCCCACGGCGCTGTTCCGGCTGCTGGAGATCCTGGGCGAGGAATCGGCCCGCCCGGCCGCCGTGCTCGGCATCCCCGTGGGCTTCGTGGGAGCCGTGGAGAGCAAGGAGGCCCTGGCGGAAAGCCCGCTGGGGCTGGAGTACCTGACCGTGCGTGGGCGGCGCGGCGGCAGCGCCATCACCGCCGCCGCCGTCAACGCGCTCGCGAGTGACCGTATATGAGCAACGACCCAAGCGCTCGGCCGGGCACCCTGTACGGCATCGGCACCGGCCCCGGCGACCCGGAGCTGATTACCCTCAAGGCCGCCCGCCTCATCGGCGAATGCCCGGTGGTGGCCCACTTCTGCCGCCGCGGCGGCGCCGGCCAGGCGCGCCGGATCGCCGAGGCCCACCTGAAGGCCGACCAGGAGGAGCTGCCCCTGGTCTATCCGGTCACCACCGAGCTGCCCCACGGCTCCCCGGAGTACCGCGAGCGCATCGAGGCCTTCTTCGACGAGTCGGCGGAGCGGCTGGCCGAGCACCTGGCGGCCGGGCGCGACGTGGCCGTGCTCAACGAGGGCGACCCCTTCTTCTACGGTTCCTTCATGCACGCCTATCTGCGGTTGAAGGACCGCTTCCCCACCGAGGTGGTCCCCGGCGTGCCATCGCCCCTGGCCGCGGCGGCTCAGCTGCCCAAGCCGCTGACCATGCGCGATGACGTGCTGACGGTGATTCCCGGAACCCTGCCCGAGGCGGAGCTGCGCGCCGCCCTGAGCGGGGCGGATGCGGTGGTGATCATGAAGGTGGGGAGCCACCGCGACCGCATCGTCGCCCTCCTGGAGGAGCTGGGCCGCAGCGCGGAGGCCTGGTACGTGGCCCGGGCGAGCATGGCCGACGAGGCGGTCATGCCCCTGACCGAGGCCCCGGCGGAGGCGCCGTATTTCTCCCTGATCGTGCTGCCGGGCCGCGGGGTGCGCGCCGATGAGCGGTGAGGGCTGGGTGGCGGTGGTGGGCACCGGTCCCGCCGGGCCGGAATGGCTGACCCCGGAGACCGCCGGAATCCTGGAGCAGGCCACGGACCTGGTGGGCTACGGCCCCTATCTGGACCGGGTCGCCGCGGGCCACCAGCGCCGCCACGCCTCCGACAACCGGGAGGAGCTGGCCCGGGCCGGCCACGCCCTGGATCTGGCCGCCGAGGGGGCGAAGGTGGCGGTGGTCTCCGGCGGGGATCCCGGGGTCTTCGCCATGGGGGCGGCGGTGCTGGAGGCCGTGGACCGGGACACGGCGGGCCGCTGGCAGGATGTGGCCGTCACCGTGCACCCCGGGGTGTCGGCCATGCAGGCCGCCGCCGCCCGCCTGGGCGCACCGCTGGGGGCCGACTTTTGCGCCATCTCTCTGTCCGACAACCTCAAGCCCCTGGCGGTGGTGGAGCGCCGGGTGCGCCTGGCCGCCGAGGCGGGGCTGGTCATGGCCCTGTACAACCCCGCCTCCCGCGCCCGGCCCTGGCAGCTGGGCCGGGTCTTGGAGGTGCTCAGGGAGGTCCACCCGCCGGATACCCCGGTGATCTTCGCCACCGCCGCCGGCCGCGGCGACCAGGAGCGCCTCACCGTCACCACCCTGGGCGAGGCCGATCCGGCCCGCGCCGACATGCGCACCCTGGTGCTGGTGGGGATCCCCGCCACCCGGGTCCTGCAGGGGCCCGACGGCACGCTCCGGGTCTACACCCCGCGGTACTACGAGGAGGCGGAATGACCGCCGGCGGCGAGGTCTTCCAGCCACCGCAGGGCCGCGGCCGGGTCGTGGTGCAGCGGCACGCCCGCGGGGCGCTCCGGGCGCTCCACCATGACCACCGGGATGCCGCGCTCGCGGGCGGCGTCGAGCTTGCCGCGGGTGGCGTCGCCGCCGCTGTTCTTGGTCACCAGAACCTCGATGCCGTGCTCGGCCATGAGCGCCGCCTCGGCGTCCCGGTGGAAGGGGCCCCGGTCCTGGATGTAGACCGCGTCGGGCAGGGCGGGGGGCGGCTCCGGCGGGTCGATGGTGCGGATCACGTAGTGCTTGTCCGGGACCGCCTCGTAGGGGGCCAGCTCCTGGCGCCCGGTGGTCACCAGCACCCGCCGGCCCAGGGGGCGCAGCGCCTCCGCCGCGGCCCCCAGGTCGGCCACCGGGATCCAGTGGTCCCCGGCGGTGGGCTCCCAGGGCGGGCGCTCCAGCGCCGCCAGGGGCACGCCGGCCTGGCGCGCCGCGGCGGCCGCGTTGGCGGAGATGCGGGCGGCGAAGGGGTGGGTGGCGTCCACCATCGCTTCGAACCGGTTGGCCCGCAGGTAGTCCGCCAGCCCCGCTATCCCGCCGAAGCCGCCGCTGCGCTGGGGCAGATTGGAACGGGCCGGACGCGCCGTGCGCCCGGCCAGGGAAACGGTGCCGTCGAGCCGCGGATGGCCCTCCAGAAGCCGGGCCAGGGCCGTGGCCTCCGCGGTGCCCGCAAGGATCAATACCCGCATGGAAACGCTCCCGGATGGAGAGGGGGAGGGGACGATGCCACAGCCCGGTAATGATGGAAGCCCCGTCCGGGATGGGCAACCGTGGCTGACCCTGGTGGGTCTCGGGGAGGACGGCGCGGCGGGGCTGACCCCTGCCGCCCGGGCCGCCGTGGAGCGGGCGGAGACCGTGTTCGGCGGGGAGAGGCACCTGGACCTGGTGCCGGAGGTCCCCGGGCAGGAGCGCATCGCCTGGCCCTCGCCCCTCACCGACGCCCTGCCGTGGATCGAGGCGCGGCGCGGCCGGCCGGTGTGCGTCCTGGCCAGCGGCGATCCCTTCTGGCACGGCATCGGCGCCACCCTGGCCCGGCGCCTGCCGCCGGAGGAGATGGTGGCCCATCCGGCGCCCTCGGCTTTCAGCCTGGCCGCGGCGCGCCTGGGCTGGCCGCTGCAGGAGACCCGCTGCCTGTCCCTGCATGGCCGGGCCCTGGAGCGCGTGCACCCCCGGCTGCACGACGGGGCCCGCCTGCTGCTCCTCAGCTGGGACGGCACCACCCCCGCGGCCCTGGCCCGGCGGCTGGTGGAGCGCGGCTTCGGCGCCTCCACCCTGACCGTGCTGGAGCGCATGGGCGGGCCGGAGGAGCGGCGCCGGGAGGCCCGGGCCACCGACTGGGGGGAAGCGGCGGTGGCGGACCTGAACACCATCGCCCTGACCTGTCGGGCGGATCCCGAGGCCCGGCCGGTGGCCCGCGCGCCGGGCCGGCCGGAGGAGGCCTTCGCGCACGACGGCCAGATCACCAAACGGGAGGTGCGCGCCGTCACCCTGGCCCACCTGGCGCCGGGCGCCGGCGAGCTGCTGTGGGACATCGGTGCCGGCTCCGGCGCCATCGGCGTGGAGTGGATGCTGGCGGACCCGGCCAACCGCGCCGTGGCGGTGGAGCCGCGCCCGGAGCGGATCGCGAATATCGCCGCCAACGCCCGGGCGCTGGGGGTGCCGGACCTGCAAACCGTCGAGGGCAAGGCCCCCGAGGCCCTGGAGGGATTGCCGGGTCCCGACGCGGTCTTCATTGGCGGCGGCCTGACCACCCCCGGGCTCCTGGACCGCTGCCGGGAGGCCCTGCCCGCCGGCGGGCGCCTGGTGGCCAACAGCGTCACCGTGGAGGGGGACGCGGTGCTGGCGGAGGCGCGTCAGCGCCTGGGGGGGCAGCTCACCCGGCTGGCGGTGGACCGCGCCGAGCCCCTGGGCGGCTTCAGCGGCTGGAGCCCCCTGCGCCCGGTGACCATCTGGTCGCTGGTGGTGCGGTGATCGCGCTCGGTGTGGGGTTCAGCGCCCGGTGTACCGCGGCGGAGCTGGAGGCGCTCGCCGCCGGCGTCCTGGAAGCCGCTCCCGGCGACCCCGGTCCCCACCGCATCGCCACCCTGGAGCGCAAGCGTGCAAGCGGCCTCCTGGAGGCGGTGGCGGAGCGCCTGGACCTGACGCCGCTGTACCTGAGCCCCGAGGACCTGGCCCCGTTCCAGGAGGGGCTGGCCCATTCGGTGCGGGCCGGGGCCGCCGTGGGCCTGACCTCGGTGGCCGAGGCCGCGGCGCTGGCTGCCGCCGGGACGGACGCGCGCCTGGTGGTAGCCAAGACGGCCAGCCCCCGGGCCACCTGCGCAGCGGCCATAGGGCAGGGGACCGGATAAAGCCGCAGTTCGGCAGGACCGGTGCCCCCGGGTTTTGTAGGAGCCTGCTTCAGCAGGCGAGCCGTGGAACCGGCCCACCGCCCATCAACGATTCGCTTGCTAAAGCAAGCTCCTACGTGCGCTGTCACGGGTTCATGCTGCCCATTCCAACCTTGCTATCGGAGAGCGGTGACCCTTTCAGGAGGAAGCATGACCGTCCATTTCATCGGCGCCGGCCCCGGCGCCCCCGACCTGCTCACCCTGCGCGGCCGCGACCGCATCGCCGCCTGCCCGGTGTGCCTCTACGCCGGCTCCCTGGTCCCCGAGGAGGTTATCGCCCATGCCCCGGAGGGTGCCCGCGTGGTCAACACCGCCCCCATGACCCTCGACGAGATCATGGCGGAGATCGAGCAGGCCCAAGCGGCCGGCCAGGATGTGGCGCGGCTGCATTCCGGGGACCTCTCCGTCTACAGCGCCCTGAGCGAGCAGGTGCGGCGGCTGGAGGAAATGGGCATCGACTACACCATCACCCCCGGCGTCCCGGCCTTCTCCGCAGCGGCCGCCACCCTGGGGCGCGAGCTCACCGTGCCCGAGGTGGCGCAATCGGTGGTGCTGACCCGGACCCAGGGACGCGCCTCCTCCATGCCGTGCGGGGAGACCCTGGAGGCCTTTGCCGCCACCGGCGCCACGCTGGCCGTCCACCTGTCCCTGCACAACATCGAGGACGTGGCGGCCCGCCTGACCCCCTACTACGGCGCCGAGTGTCCCGCTGCCGTGGTGCTGCGGGCGAGCTGGCCCGACGAGACCGTTCTCACCGGCCGCCTGGACACCATCGCCGACCAGGCCGCGGAGCTGCCGCTGCGGCGAACCGCGCTGATCCTGGTGGGACCCGCCCTGGACCCCGGGGATTTCCGGAACAGCGCCCTCTATGACCCGAAGCACGTGCGTCGTTTCCGGGGCCAGAGGGGGGAGGGTGAAGAGCAGGGGGGCTAAGTTTCCGGAACCACCGCCTTCGGGCTCCGGGCAAGCTTGCGGTCGAAGGTGTAGAGGGTTTCGCATCCAGCCTCCTGGCTGGTAAACAGGATGCAGTAATCGGCGAAGTCGGCCGGCCCGGAGCGGTATGCCGCCAGGGCGCGCCAGGCCACTTCCTCCCTCTCCACCGTAAGCTCCGCCACGGTGAGAATGCGCTCCAGGACGCTGGCGATCTGTTCTTTGTCGTAGCCATAGGCCCCACGCAGAACCCAAACCAGCTCGCAGAGCACTACCTGAGCCACGAAGCCTGGCCGCTCGGGAGAGCATTCCTGCTCGAGGATGCGGGCCGCTGCTGCCGCCTGCTCCGGGTGATCTTCCGTCAGATAGCGGGCCAGGAGGTTGGTGTCGAGGGCAATCATCCGCCTGCACTGCCCTTCTCGATGGCCCGATCCATGTCCTCCAGGCTCACCGGCCGGGACGGCTTCGGCAGGCTTCCCCGAAGATCCCTGATGGAGAGGTGCTTGGGAATCAGCCGAACGGAGCCGTCCTCCTCCACCAGGAAGGTGACCCGGTCGCCGGTCTGGAGATGGAGCTGGTCCCGGAGATCCTTGGGCAGGGTGATCTGGCCCTTGCTGCTGATGGTCGCTTCCATGGCCTTACCTTGGGGAAAATTCCTTACTTTTCGGTAAGGAAAGCTTAGGAGCCGGTTGCGTCCAGGTCAATGCCCCGAGATTCCGGCTGCTGGCCGAAATCCGGTGCCCGATTTTGACGTCCCCGGGTGGCCCATGTAGGTTATTGGGCATCTTTTTGCCGGGGTGGCCCGGCAATGACAATCCAGAAAACCCGCCTCAGGTGTTCCGCGGCCCCGGCAGGGCCGCGGAATGAAACGGGAAGTCCGGTATGGCCCGCCTTGGGAGACCAGGGGAGCCAAAGCCGGCGCTGCCCCCGCAACGGTAGGCGAGTGACGGGACGGCCTTCATGCCACTGCGCAAAAGCGCGGGAAGGCGGCTGTCCCGGCGGTGTCCGAAGGGATCCGCCAGCTCGCCAGCCCGGAGACCGGCCTGGGGTTTCGGCTGCGGCGCTGCGGAGGGCGGTGCCGGGCGCGGACCTCCGCCTTCCCGTCCCGCCTGTGAAGTCCTCCGAGGTGCCCGGCCCGTGCGGGTGTGCACGTCTCAGGAGGACAACTTGCTTCATTCCCGTTTTCCGTACGCCGGAACCGTGCTGCTCGGCGCGGCCCTGCCCCTCGTTCCCGCCACCGCCGCGACCCCGCCCCAGCTGGAAGAGACCTTGGTGACCGCGAGCCGGACCCCCCAGGAACCCACCCGGACCCTGGCGGCCACCACGGTGATCGACCGGGACGACATCGCCAACAGCAACGCCCACGGTGTCCAGGACCTTCTGGAGCAGCGGGTCCCGGGCCTGCAGATGAGCAACAGCGGCGGGGCGGGAAAGGACTCCAGCGTCTTCCTGCGCGGCACCAACAGCGACCACGTGCTGGTGCTGGTGAACGGCATCAAGCAGAATTCGGCCACCACCGGCAAGGCGGCCTTCCAGCACCTGCCGGTGGAGCAGATCGAGCGCATCGAGGTGGTGCGCGGGCCCCGCTCCAGCCTGTATGGTGCCGAGGCCGTGGGCGGGGTGATCCAGATCTTCACCCGTCAGGGCGAGGAGGGGTTCCACCCCCATGCGGAAATCGGCTACGGCAGCCACGAGCACCGCGAGGCTAGCGCCGGGGTGCGGGGCGGCAGCGCCGACACCCGCTACAGCCTGGGCCTGGACCATGTGGCCACCGAGGGCATCGACGCCCTGGACGGAGGCAACCCCGACCATGACGGCTACGAGCGCACCGCCGCGTCGGCAAGCCTGGAGCAGGAGCTTTGGGCAGGGGGCGAGGTGGGGCTGGACTTCATGCGCGCCGAGGGAGTCACGGAATACGATAGCCCATCGGAGCCCGATGCCGATCAGGAGGACGAGATCGTCCAGCAGTCCGCCGCCGCGACCTTCCGCCAGTCCGTGGGGGCCGTCTGGGACACCCGGCTGCGGGTCGGGGAGAGCCGGGACGAGAGCGAGATCCTCAAGGACGGCGAACGGACCGACTTCCACGGGACCCGGCGGCAGGAGGCCTCGTGGAGCAACAGCCTCTATGTCACCGATTTCCAGGAGCTGGTGCTGGGAGCCGATTTCCGGGAGGACCGATTGGATTACGATTTGGAGTCCGGTGGCGAGTACGCCGAGGACAGCCGGTACAATCGGGCGGCGTTCGGCCAGTGGCTCGCCGACTGGCGCCCGGTGGAGGTCGGCCTCGGCCTTCGGCACGACGACAATGAGGCCTACGGCGCGCACACCACCGGCAACGCGAACCTGGGCTTCCGGCTTGCCGAGCGCTTGAAGCTGGTGGCCTCTTACGGCACGGCCTTCAAGGCTCCTACCTTTAATGACCTTTATTGGCCGGACGGCCGCTTTGGGTTTTTCGGTAACCCCGATCTGAAACCGGAGGAATCCCGCACCGCGGAGCTGGGCCTGGAGGGTCGGGCCGGCTGGGGGAGCTGGGAGCTGCGGGCCTTCGAGACCCGGGTGGAGGAGCTGATCGTCAACGTGGACACCAATAATGACGGCTGGGTGGATACCCCGGAGAATCTCGCCGAGGCCCGCATCCGCGGCGCCGAGCTCTCCGCGGACCTGCACAAGGGCGGCTGGCGCGTGCGTCCCTCGGTGACCTATCTGGAGCCCGAGGACGAGGAAACCGGCAACCAGCTGCCCCGTCGGGCCAAGGCCAGCGGCACCCTGGACGTTCAGAAGACCTGGACGGACCGGTGGGCCTTCGGCGGCACCGTGGAGGCCAAGGGCAAGCGCTACGACGGGGTGGAAAACACCGACGAGCAGGAGATGCCCGGCTACGCCCTCCTGCACCTGCGGGGCTCCCGCGCCCTGGGGGATGCCTGGCGCTTGGAGGTGGAGGCCAACAATGTCCTGGATAAGGACTACGAAAGGGTGCAGGGCTACAACACCCATGGCCGGGAATTCTTCGTGAGCCTGAGCTATGGGGCGCACTAGGCCCGCTTTCCAAGGGGGCGTCCGCAGGGCGCCCGTTCCCCTGTTCCTTCGGACCGTGGCGGCCCTGGCCGCCGCGGTCTTGCTGGGGATGCCGGCCGGCGTGGCGGGGGCCGCCGACCGGCCCACCGTGGTTTCCATCAACGCCTGCACCGACCAGCTGGTGCTGGGGCTCGCGGATCCGGAGCAGATCGCCTCTGTCTCCAACCGTGCGCGCAGTCCGGCCTTCTCCTATATGTCCGAGGAGGCCGCGGCATATTCGGTGAACCACGGCCACGCCGAGGAAGTGCTGGCCCAGGATCCGGACTTGGTGGTCTCCGGGCCCTACACCAAGCGGGAGACGCGGGAACGGCTGGATGATTTGGGGTACCGCGTGGTCACCCTGGACAGCCCCAAGGACTTCCCCGCCATCCGCGACAACATTCGGAGGATGGCCGAGCTCTTGGGCCACCCGGAGCGGGGGGAGCGGCTCGTGGCCGGAATGGACCGCACGCTGGAGGCGGTGTCCGAGCGCCTGCCGCCTCCGGAGGAGCGGCTGCGGACCCTGGCCGTGCGGCCCAACGGTGTGACCGTGGGTGAGGGCGCCCTGCTGGACACCCTTATTCAGGCGGCCGGGCTGCGCAATGTGGGGCGTGAGGTGGGGGCGGGCTCTTACAAGGAGTTCCCGCTGGAGCACCTGGTCAGCACCCGTCCGGACTTCCTGATCCTGGCAGGCTTCGCCGATGCGGAGCCCTCCCTGGCGCAGGGGGTGATGCAACACCCGGTTTTCGCTTCATTGGAGACGCGCCGGCCCCGCATGTGGCTCCCGGGCCGACTCTGGAACTGCGGTGGCTGGTTCAACGCCAAGGCAGTGGCCCGTCTGGCCGAGCATGCCTACGGGATCCAGGTCTCCGACCCCGGGAAGCTGGGACTTTGAGGAGAAAGGACAGGCATGGGTACCGATAGCGGGATGCGAGCCTCCGGGGGCGTACCCCCCGGCGGGATCCATGGGGGGACGGGACGCTGGCTGCTGACGCTGCTGGGGGCGGCGGTGCTCGCTCTGAGCGTGGCCAGCCTGGGGCTGGGCCCCGTGGCCCTTGCCCCCGGTCAGGTCTGGCAGGCCCTGTGGGCCCCGGATTCCACCGCCGAGGCCCTCATCGTCCAGGAGCTGCGCCTGCCCCGCACCCTGCTCGGCGTGGCCGTGGGGGCGAGCCTGGGCATCGCCGGGGCCGGGCTGCAGGGCCTGCTGCGCAACCCCCTGGCGGAGCCCGGGGTACTGGGCATCTCCAACACCGCCGCCCTGGGGGCCGTGGTCACCCTCTACACCGGCGTGGCCGCTGCCGTGCCCCTGGCCCTGCCGGCCGCCGCCATGGCCGGTGCCCTGCTGTCGCTGGTGCTGCTCTATGGCCTGGCCGGCCGGGAGGCCAACGTCCAGACCCTGATCCTGGCCGGGGTGGCCATCTCCAGCCTGGCCGGTGCGCTCATCTCCGTGGCCCTGAATCTGGCGCCCAGCCCCCACGCCACCACGGAGATCCTGTTCTGGCTGCTCGGCTCCCTGGCCGACCGCGGCATGGACCACGTGGCCTGGGGCCTGCCGTTCATGGCCGCGGGGGTGGCGCTGCTGCTTTCCGCCGGCCGTGCCCTGGACGCCCTGAGCATGGGCGAGGAGACCGCCCGAAGCCTGGGCTTCAACCTGAACGCCTTGCGGTTCCGCATCATCACCGGGGCCACCCTGGCGGTGGGCGCCGGGGTGGCGGTCTCAGGCAGCATCGGCTTCGTCGGCCTGGTGGTGCCGCACCTGCTGCGGCCGCTGGTGGGCTATCAGCCCGCCCGCCTGCTCCCCGCCAGCGCCCTGGGGGGCGCCATCCTGCTGCTGCTCGCCGATCTGGGACTGCGCTTCTCCCCGGACCTGGACCTCAAGCTGGGTGTGGTCACGGCCCTGGTGGGGGCGCCGTTCTTCCTCCACCTGGTGCTCAAGACGCGGAGGATGACGGTTTGAGCCTGGAAGCGGAGGTCCTGACCCTGGCCCAGGGCGGCCGGGCGGTAGTGCACGGGGTGAGCCTGACGCTGCAGCCGGGGGAGGTGGCCGCCATCCTCGGTCCCAACGGTGCCGGCAAGAGCACCCTGCTGCGCGCCCTGGCCGGCCTGCACGCCCCGGAGCAGGGCGAGGTGCGCCTGAACGGCGCGCGCCTGGACCGCATGCGTGGCCGCGACCGCGCCCGGGAGCTGGGCTACCTGCCCCAGGCGGCCACCGTGCACTGGCCGCTGCCCGTGGAGCGGGTGGTGGCCCTGGGCCGGCTGCCCCACCTTGGGCCCTGGCAGCGCCTGGGCAGCGCGGACGCCTACGCCGTGGACCGGGCGCTGGCCGCCACCGGGGTGGAGGCGCTGCGCGACCGGCCGGTGACCCAGCTCTCCGGCGGCGAGCGCGCCCGGGTGCTGCTGGCCCGGGTGCTGGCCGGCGAGCCCTCCACCCTGCTGGCGGACGAGCCCGTGGCCGGCCTCGACCCCTACCACCAGGTCCACTTCATGGAGCTGGTGCGCGACTACGCCCGTGCCGGCCGCACCGTGGCCCTGGTGCTGCACGACCTGAATCTGGCTGCCCGCTTCTGCGACCGCCTGTTCCTCATGGACGAGGGCGCGCTCGCGGCCCAGGGAACGGCCCGGGAGGTGCTGGACCCCCGCCATCTGGGCGACGTATTCGGCATCCGGGCGGTGTACGGCGAGCAGGACGGCGAGCCCTACGTGGTGCCGTGGGGGCGCTCTTCCTAGATCCTGGAAATTTCGCGCAGTGGTGTGGTCCAATCGGCATCAGAACCGTATAGCACGAAATCTGTGCAGCACGAGGGTCGTGCCATGAAGAATGTGACCATCTCCCTGGACGAAGAAACGGCGCGCTGGGCCAAGGTCTGGGCGGCCGAGCACGATACGAGCGTCTCCAAGCTCGTGGGCGATCTGCTGCGGCAGCGCATGCAGGAGGACGCCGAATACCGGGCGGCCATGGAACGCTATTTGAGCCGGGGCGCCTGGCCTCTCGGCGAGCCCGGGAAGAAGCTGCCCAGCCGGGACGAGCTCCATGAGCGCCACTCCGGCGAGCGGGATTGAAGGTCTGCTCATGGCCGCCCTACAGTTCTTTGCCGACACCAACCTTCTGGTTTACGCCCGCGATGCCAATGAGCCGGAAAAGCGGGAACGCGCCCGGGCCTGGATGGATCGCCTTTGGCACGACAGAAACGGCTGCCTGAGCTATCAGGTCCTGCAGGAGTTCTATATCACGGTCACGCAGAAGCTGAATCCCGCCATGCCTGCCGCTGAGGCGCGTCAGGACATCCGGGCGCTCGTGGCCTGGCAGCCCGTTCGGACGGATGTGGCGATTCTGGAAGCCGCGTGGCGCCTGCAGGAGCAGTTCCTGCTGTCCTGGTGGGATGCCCTGATTGTGGCCGCGGCGGAATGGAGCTCCGCGGATTATTTGCTCACCGAAGGCCTCCAGGAAGGGCAGGATCTGAATGGCATCCGGGTGATGAATCCCTTCCGCCAGGACCCGGGGTCAGTGTAGCCCATGCCCCACCTCATCCTGGGCGGCGCCCGCAGCGGCAAGAGCCGCCTGGCCGAGCAGCGCGCCAAAGACTGGGGCGGAGGGGTAGTCTACGTGGCCACCGCCACCGCTGGGGACGAGGAGATGGCGGCGCGCATCGCCCGCCACCAGGCCGACCGTCCCGGTCACTGGGGCCTGGTGGAGGAGCCGGTGGCCCTGGCCCGCGTGCTCCGCGAGGAGGCCCGGCCGGGCCGCTGCCTGCTGGTGGACTGCCTGACCCTGTGGCTCAGCAACCTGCTGGGGGAAGGCGAGGAGGCCCTGGAGCGGGAGCGGGCCGCCTTCCTGGCCGCCCTGGAGGAGGTCTCCGGCGAGGTGCTGCTGGTGAGCAACGAGGTGGGGCAGGGGGTGGTGCCCGCCGACCCCCTGTCGCGCCGGTTCGTGGACGAGGCAGGCCGGCTGCACCAGGCGGTGGTCGAGCGCTGCGAGCGGGTGACCTTCGTGGTGGCGGGGCTGCCCTGGACGCTGAAGGACGAGTCGTAGGAG
>NZ_JBKGZG010000013.1:0-48653 GCF_046545655.1 Thiohalorhabdus sp.
CGTGGGGCTGGCTGGGCTTGGTGGCGGCGGTGACCTCCTGCGCCGGGCCGGCCCCTTGGAGCGGGTGATGGGAGTGATGGAGGATGATTTTCAGGGACTTTCCGGGGCGCTCCTTCGGGAGGATTACGCCGAGGCGGCGGCCGCCGCCCGCCGCCTGGCGGATCACCCCACCCCCAGCCTGACGGAGAAATTGAGCCTGCTGAGTCGGGTCGGCCTGGGTGCCGGGGAGCTCCGAGAATACGACGAGCGGACCAGGGGGGCGGCGCGGGATATCGCGGAGGCCGCGGACGCGGAGGCCCTGGAGCGCATGACCGAGGGCTTCCACCGCTTGGTGGACAGCTGTTTGGCCTGCCACCGCCGGTTCGGGGACCGGCGCGGCACCGAGGTCGGGGAATAGGAGGAGGCAATGGTCGGGCGCATGCCGGCATTCCCGCGCCGCCACCGAAACAGCGGGCCCCCGTGGGATGGGCTCTCGACAAGGTGCATTGGTCATGGCTAGGCGGTTCCCTTCCTTCCGCCGTTGGATCTGGGTGGTGCTGGGCCTGGCGGTCGGCCTGGCCCTGGTGGCGCTGCTCGTCGCCAATCGCCAGTCCCCCGGGCAGGAGGAGGCGGCCAGGGAAGTGCCCACCCTGTCGGTAATCGAAGCCCGACCGCTGGATCTCCGGATGGAGGCGAGCGGCTACGGTGTGGCCCGCGCCGCCGAGAGCTGGAAGGCCACCGCCAACGTCGGTGGGCGCGTTGTGGAGCGCCACCCCGAGCTGGAAAGCGGCAACATCCTGCCGGAGGGCACGGAGCTGCTGGCCCTGGACCCCACCCGCTACCAGCTCACCATCGCCGAAGCCGAGGCCGAGCTGGCGTCCCTGGACACGGAAGAGCGGCAGCTCGATACCGAGGAGGAGAACACCCAGGAGCTGCTGGCACTGGAGCGGGAGCGCCTGGAGCTGGAGGAGCAGGAGCTGGACCGGGTCCAGCGGCTGGCCGAACAGGACCAGATCTCGCGCTCCGCCCGCGACAAGCAGCATCGGGCCACCGTGGCGCAGCGCCAGGCGGTGGCCAAGCTGGAGAACGAGCTGGCCCTGGTCCCCACCCGCCGCAAGCGGTTGCAGGCGCAGCAGGAGCAGGCCCGGGCGCGGCTGGAGCGGGCCCGCGAGGACATCGCCGACACCCGTTTCGAGGCCCCCTACGACCTGCGTATCAGCGAGGTGGACATCGAGCTCCACGACCAGGCCTCCCCGGGCCAGCTGCTGTTCAGGGCGGACAGTACCGAGGCGGTGGAGGTGGAGGCCCACGTCCCCTTGCCCATGCTGCGGCGGGTGGTGGGCGGCGTGGCGAAGCTGGAACAGCCGCCCGGGGCCCTGGACCTGCAGGAGCGGGTGGGCCTTCAGGCCCTCGACGCCGAGGTGGCGCTGGCCGGGATCCGGGAGGTGGTCTGGTCGGGCCGAGTGGCTCGGATCGCCAGCGGTCTGGATCCGAGCACGCGGACCGTGCGGGTGGTGGTCCGGGTGGAGGCCCCCTACGATAAGGCCGAGCCGCCGGAGCGCCCCGCCCTGCAGCCAGGGATGTACGTGCGCGTGCGGCTGTCTGGCCCGAGCCCCGTATCGCGGCTCATCGTGCCCGCCTCCGCCGTGCACGACGGGGCCATCTACCTCGCCACTGCGGAGGACCGCCTCCGCCGGCAGCCGGTGGAGGTGGCCTTCGAGCAGGACGATCTGGCCGTGATCGCCGACGGCCTCGCCCCCGGCGATCGGGTCATCGTTGACGACCCCGTCCCCGCGGTGGACGGCATGGCGGTGGATCCCCACCGCGATGAGGCGCTGGAGGAAGAGCTGCGCCGGCGCGCCGAGGGAGCCGGGGCGTGATCCGCTGGTTCGCCGGCCATTCCACCGCGGCCAACCTGCTGCTCGTCGTCCTCCTGGCCACGGGCCTGTTCGCCGCCCCCGAGCTCAAGCGCGAGACCTTCCCCGACTACCGGCCGGTGGAGGTGAGCGTCGAGGTGGAGTACCGCGGCGCCACCGCCGCCGACGTGGAGGACGAAGTCTGCCGCCGCCTCCACGACGCGGTCCAGAGCGTGGACCGCGTCGACGAGATCACCTGCACCGCCCAGGACAACCGGGCCAGTGCTGTGGCCACCATGGCCGAGGGCGGCGATCCCATCCGCTTCCTCAACGAGATCGACACGGAGGTGGCCGCCATCACCGACCTGCCCGAGCGGGCCGAGGAGCCGGTGGTGCGCGAGCTGCACCGCAGCGACCTGGTGGCGGCGGTGGCGGTGGCCGGCGACATGCCGCGGGACCGGCTGGAGGACTACGCCTACCGATTGGAGGAGCGGATCATGGCCCTGCCCGGGGTGGCGGAGGTGGCCATCCATGGCGTCTCCCAGCGCCAGTGGGAGGTGACCGTCCCACGCGAGGTTCTCGGGCAGCACGGGCTCTCCGCCCAGTCCCTGGCCCGCCGTGTGGCGCGCCAGAACGTGGACATGCCCCTGGGCACCCTGGAGACCCCCGAGCGCGACATCCAGCTGCGCTTCACCGACCAGCGCCGGTCCCTGCGCGAGCTGCGCGACCTGGTGGTGGTCTCCGACCCCGATGGGGGCGAGCTGACCCTGGGCGACATCGCCACCCTGGAGCAGGTAGGCGAGCGGGACGAGGAGAAGATCCGCTTCGACGGGGAGCGGGCGGTAGTGCTGGAGGTCAGCAAGACCCTGCGCGACGACTCGCTGCAGGTAATGGACCGCCTCACCGAGCTGGTCGATGCGGAGCGCCAGCGCTTCGAGGGCGGGGTGCGGCTGGCCGTCACCCAGGACATGACCAGCATCGTGCGCGATCGCTTGCAGATGCTGGTGGAGAACGGGGTGCTCGGGGTGCTGCTGGTGGTGGCGGTTATGAGCCTGTTCTTCCGGCCGCGCCTGGCCCTGTGGGCGGTGCTGGGGCTGCCGGCCGCCTTCATGGGCGCCTTCTTCGTCATGGCCGTGACCGGCCTGTCCCTGAACATGATCACCCTGGTGGCGCTGCTCATGGCCATCGGCATCGTCATGGACGACGCCGTGGTCATCACGGACAACATCGCCGTCCATGCCGGGGAGCAGGGTTCGGCCGTGGCGGCGGTGACGGAGGGGACCCGCCAGGTGCTGCCCGGCGTCCTGTCGTCGTTTTTGACCACGGTGGCCGTGTTCGCGCCCCTGTCCTTCCTCGCCGGGGAGCTGGGTGCCGTGCTGGAGGTGCTGCCGGTGGTGCTCATCGCCGCCCTTGCCGCCAGCCTCATCGAGGCCTTCTGGATCCTGCCGCACCACCTCAAGGGCAGCGTGCCGCGACTGGCCGAAGGCCACGACTCCCGCTTCCGCAGCGCCTTCGAGCGGGGCTTCGCCGCCTTCCGCGAGGCCGTGGGCCGGGCCGCCGACCGGGCGGTGCGGTGGCGCCACGCGGTGCTGGGGGCGATTCTGGCGATCCTGCTCGGCTCGGCCGGCTTTCTGGCCGGCGGCCACATCGGCAGCGAGGCCATGCCCGAGATCGACGGCGACGTCCTGGAGGCGCGCATCCTCATGCCCCAGGGCACGCCGCTGGCGCGCACCGAGGCGGTGGCCGAGCGTGTCGAGCGGGCCATGGGCCAGCTGGACGAGCGGCTTACCCCGGAGCAGCCCGACGGCGCCCCGCTGGTTGAGGCCGTGCAGACCCGCTTCAACCACAACCCCAGCGCCGGCGAAGCTGGGCCCCACGTGGCCACGGTCATGGTGGACCTGCTCACCGCGGAGCGGCGCACGGTGACCCTGGACGAGCTGACGGCGGCGTGGCGGGAGGAGATCGGCTCCGTCCCCGGCATCCACAGCCTGACCATCCAGGAACCGGGCTTCGGGCCCGCCGGGATCCCGGTGGAGTTGCGCCTGCGCGGCGAGGACCTGGACGCCCTCAAGGCCGCCGCCTTGGACGCCGCCGGGCACCTCGCCGGCTACAGCGCCACCTACAACGTCATGGACGACCTGCGTCCCGGCAAGCCGCAGCGCAGCCTGGAGCTGGCTCCCGGCGCCCACGGCCTGGGCCTCACCGCCGAGGAGGTGGGCGCCCAGCTGCGCGCCGCCTGGCTGGGGGAGATCGCCGATACCCAGCGCATCGGCGAGCGGGACGTGGAGGTGCTGGTGCGCGAGCCCGCCGGGGACCGCGACAGCCTCGGCGACCTGGCCGACCAGACCATCACCCTGCCCGACGGCGAGCGGGTGCCGCTGGGGGAGGTGGCCGAGATCCGCGAGCACCGCGACTGGGCGCAGATCAACCGCATCCACGGCCGGCGCACGGTCACCGTAGAGGCCAACGTGGATGCCCGGAAGAGCAGCGGGCAGGAGGTGGTCGCCGACCTGCGCGACGGCTGGCTGGCGGCGTTCGAGGAGCGCCACCCGGCGGTGGACGTGGTGTTCGAGGGCCAGGTGGCCCGCTCCGCGGAGACGGGCGCCTCCATCGCCCGGGGGCTTCTGATCGGCCTGGTGGGCATCTTCGTGATCCTGTCCTTCCAGTTCCGCAGCTACGTGGAGCCCCTGATCGTCATGCTGTCCATCCCCCTGGCCCTCCTGGGGGCCGTGTGGGGCCACGTGCTGACGGGCTACTACCTGTCCATGCCCTCGCTGCTCGGTGCGGCGGGCCTCGCCGGCATCGTGGTCAACAACGCCATCCTGCTGATCCATTTCATCAAGGCCCACCGCGCGCGGGGGCTGCCCGCCGCGGAGGCCGCCGGCCAGGCCAGCCGCGACCGCCTGCGGGCCATCCTCATCTCCTCGTCCACCACCATCGCCGGCCTGCTGCCCATCCTGCTGGAAACCAGCACCCAGGCGGACGCAATCAAGCCCCTGGTGGTGTCGGTGGTATTCGGCCTGCTCACCGCCACCGTGCTGGTGCTGCTGGTGATCCCGGCACTGTACGTGCTGTTCGACGACTGGGGGTGGGCGCGGACGACTGGGCCGGGGGAGGAAAACGAATGAGGAGTCGCCTCAAGGCCCTGCTCACGGGCACCGTCCAGCCCCTCACGGAGGGGGGGGCCGGCAAGCGGCATCCACAAGACCCCCGTCGCCCGGCCCCTCTGGCTGGGGGAGGAAGGGCTGGAGGGTGATGCCCAGGGCAACCGTCGCCATCACGGTGGGCCGGACAAGGCCCTCCACCACTACCCCTGGGAGCATTACGCCCATTGGCAGGGGCTTCCCCACCCGCCGGAGGTACTGGGGCCCCGGGCGCTTTCGGGGAGAACCTGAGCACCGAAGGCCTGACGGAGGCGGAGGTCTGCCTCGGCGACATTCTTTCGCTGGGGGAGGTCGTCCTTCAGGTCTCCCAGCTGCGGCAGCCCTGCGCCACCCTCAACGTGCGTTTCGGGATTCCGGACATGGCGCGGCGGGTTCAGGAATCGGGGCGTGTCGGTTGGTACTACCGGGTGCTGAAGCCGGGCTCCGTTTCCCCGGATAGCTGTCTGGTCCTTCTCCAGCGCCCGCGCCCGGAATGGCCGCTGAGCCGGGTCGCGCACCTGCTGTTCCGCGATCCCCGGGATCTCGCCGGGATCGAAGGCCTGCTGGCCGTTTCCGAGCTGGCGGCGGTCCAGCGGGGCCTGCTCCAGAAGCGCCTGGCGACGGGTCGCGTGGAAGACTGGTCGGGGCGGCTGGGCGAGCCTACCCCCAACACGTGATTGCAAGGAGACCACCCATGTATCAAAAAGCGATCCTGGCCTCTGCCCTGGCTACGGTGGCCCTGGCTGGCCCGGGAGAAGCGGCCCCGGACCAGGAGGGAGCTCCCCGGGATCCGGACCAGCGCCAGGTGCTGGATCTGCCGCCCGACGAGCGCCATCTGGTGCTGGAAGAGATGCGGAATTTCCTGGTGGCCATGCAGGAGATCACCGCGGGACTGGCCGTCGAGGACATGCAAAAGGTGGCCGACGCGGCCCGGCGGATGGGCGGGCAGGCCGCCAACGAGATCCCGCCGCGGGTGGTGGAAAAGCTGCCGGACACCTTCAAGCGGCTCGCCGGCAAGGTGCACACCACCTTCGACCGCATCGCCATGGACGCCGAGTCCATGGGGGATCGGGCCCTTTCCCTGGAGCAGCTGGCCCGGCTCCAGCAGCAGTGCGTGTCCTGCCATGCCACCTACCAGATCGAAAAGAGGCCCTTCGAGACCGCGGAGTGATGCCGGGCTTTTGCCTTTTTTGAGATTTGCACGGGGCGGCTGTTTCCCGGGGGGTCCGCAAGGGAGTGCTCGGACCCTTTCGCGGGAAAACAATGGCCGGTTACGGGCCCGGTAATGTAGAGCACAGAACTGGATGGTCGCGCACGCAAGGAGAATAACCCTTCCAAAGCAGAAAGGGGTATGCGGAGCCATGCTTGTTTTTCCGGCGTGATAATGATTTGATCGAGCCGGGAACTACAAGCCGGCAAGCAAACGGGCCTTGCCTGCCGAAAGGAGACGCCTCCGATGGTGGATGTGGAATACGGCTACGTGGGCAACGGCAAGCGTGTCCATATTGTGCGGGCCGACAGCACGACTTATTGCGAGCGCACCATTTCCAAGCGGGTACCGGACCCCGCGGCGGTGGATCCCGAGGAGGTCTGCAAGACCTGCATGCAGCGGCGCGAGGAGGTGGTTTCCCCGGAGGAGGACGGGCACCCTCAAGGACAGGGAATGGCAGAGGTTGCGGCGGACCCGACCCCCGATCCGGCCGGCGCCGCGGAGGAGGCGGTTGCTGCCGAGGGCGCTGGACAACCGGAGGACGATAAGGAGGAAACCGCCGCCCCGTCCGCAGGAGCCGGTGCTCCCGCCGCCGCGCAGGGCTCCTGGGAACGGATGCAGGCCCTCTGCGAGGAGCGGCTGGGCAGCCTGTGCGCCCCCGCCCTCGCGGCCGCCGTCCTGGTGGTCCTCATCGGGGCCGTTCTGGCCGCCGGGCTCCTGACCGTGGTCGTGGTGCTGGCGGTGGTCGTGGGTGGCGTCTACGGCTACCTGCACCTCACCGGGCAGGAGGAGCGGTGGAGCCGGCTGATGAGCGCTGCCGCCCGCCTGCTCAGCGACGTGCGGCAATGGGTCCGGGGCCTGCTGCGGTAGGAGCGGGGCCCGCCGCGCTACCAGAGGGTGTAGCGGTAGCCGAGGAAGAAGCTGTCCACGTCGAAGGAGGCGGAGGCGGTTCGGGTCTGGGTCTGGTCGGCGGGGTTGGTGGACTCGAAGGAATGGTCGGCGCTGTAGCGCTGATAGCGCAAGAAGACGCCGTGGTAGGACACCTCCGCCCCCAGCGCCGAGACCTGCTCGCTGGACTCCCCGTCCGGAAAGGGGGCGCCGAAGCTGTAGTCGGCCTGGTGGGTGGCCATGTAGGCCCCCGCCTGGAGGCGTAGCGGCCCGAACCAACGGGTGGCTCCCACCCCGGCGAAGGGGGCCTCGTCGGTGCCCCCCAGCTCGAGGAAGACCCCCCAGTCCCCGTAGAGCCGGCCGGTGAACAGGAAGGAGGCGCCGTAGCCGGGCTCCTGCTCCTCCAGGGCGGAGCCGCAATCCCCCGAGCAGGAGGTGCTCTCCGTCACGCCGAAGGCGCCCAGGTGGGTGCCCCCCTGGGCCTGGCCCGCGGCGGCCAGGGATCCCACCAGAACCAGCCGCGCCCACCGCGCTCTCGCCGCCATATCCCGATCCCCTCTGCTCGTGCTCAGAACTGGTAGCCCACCTGATACAGGTTGTAGGTGGTGTCCGCGGTGCCGTCCGTCCAGTGCTGGACAGTGGCTCCCAGGGTGAGTCCGGTGCTCACGAACCGCAGCTCCACCCCATATTGGGTGATCTCGTAGGTGCGGTCGAGCGTGCGGTTGCCGGCTGCGGTGCGGCGCTCCCGGGCCCGCGCGTCCAGGGCCTCGTAGGACAGGAACGGCGTGAGGCGCAGGTCGCCCCCCGCCTTCACCGGGGCCCGGACACCCACCAGGTAGCCGTAGGTCTCCTCCCGACCGTCCACATGCTCCTCCGGGAGGGTGGTCGCGGGGCGGTAGTCCATCTCGTACTCGCCGTAGCCCACCTTGGGCCCGGCGAAGAGGACGGCGCCCAGGTCCGGGGTGAAGCGGTGGCGGTACTCCCCGATGGCGTAGAGCGTGGTCCGCCACAGGGTGAGGTCATCGTCCCCGGAGCGGAGCCGGGCGGTGCCGCTGACGTAGTCGAACTGTCCGCCAAGGGTGAAGGCGAAGGGCCCCTCCAGGGCCTGCCGCCGGGCCACGCCGAGGGTCAAGCCCGTGAGGTCGGCGTCGGACGAGCTGTACTGGCGGAGGCCGCCACTGACCCGGTAGCGGGCCTCTCCGATACGGGAAACCGGCGGATCCAGGGGCGGGCTGGAGAGGATGAACCGACTGCCCAGAGCGGCGGCGGACCCGGGCAGGAGCGGGCCGAGCAGCAGGAGGACCAGAGGCGGAAGCAGGCCGGGGCGGGACAAGGGGCTCCTCCTGGACAAAGGGTATCCGGGAGCAGGATACCAGGAGGTTGCGGATGTGCCCGCCGGGAGCGCGCCCTTGCGATCAGCGCTCCGTGGATTCGAGCCGGACCCGTCGCCCCTGCACGCCCGGAATTTCCCGGGTGGGCCGCTCGAACCGGCCCTGCAAGGCGTCGGCGCCGCTCTGCGGGTGGGCATGGTCGACGAGGTCCTCCCTGGAGGCGCGCCGTGCCTCGGTGTTGATGCCCAGCTCGCGGTCGCGCAGCGCCTGCAGCCAGGGCTGGAGCTCCCCGGCGTGGTTGAAAGACCACGCCAGCTTGGGCTCGCCGAAGGGGAGGTCGTCCCCGGGCTGGCGGTCGGTCCCCGTGTCCCACAGGTGCCAGGTCTTGCCGTAGCTGTTGATCTGCCGGCGCATCAGCATCTTCTCCGCCGGGGCGGGGAGTCCCGGCGCGGCCAGCTGCCCGGAGAGGATTTCCCCGTTATGGGGATGCCAGAAGGCCTGTTCCTCCGGGGGAAGCTGGTTGAAGAGCCGCTCGGAGATGATGTACTCGATCCCCACCAGATTGGCGTCGGCGGTGTTGCCGTCGAACATCACGCACTCCGCGAATTCGTCATTGGCCAGCCGGCACCAGTGGTGGGCGATCCACTGGCGCTCGGGGTCCTCCTTCATGGGGTGGAAGCCCACCAGGTAGGTGTGGAAGCCCCGCAGGGGCGGCCGCGGCTGCATGGCCGTGGCCCCCGTCTCCAGCAAGCGGGTTAGGGGGGTCTTGCTGTTTCCCCGAGGCCTGGTGGGGTTGTGGGACCGGCCGGGCCGAAGCAGAAGGTAGGCGGCCGCCAGGGTAAGCCCCGTGGCCAGCCCGAACGGCGAGATCCGCAGAGCGGAGATCCAGTTCAACATGGCTGCCTCCTTTCCTGGGGGACGGGGTCCTACAGGCCAGCGGCACGATGGGTCCGTCGCTCGATCTAGTGGTTGTGCCGATTGATGTAGTCCGTGACGAACTGCTCCATCTCGGCGTTCTCGCACCGGAAGCCCATGGATTCCGCCTGCCCCACCGCCTCCTCGCCCGACTGGCCCCGCTCACTGGCGGTGTGCATGAGAAGGAAGGCCCCCGAGCGTTTGCCCGATTTGCAGTGTACGAGGACCGGCCTGGGCAACTGCTGCAAGACTTCCCGGAGCTCGTCCACCCGCTCCTCGCTCAGGTCGTCGGTGCTGACGGGGGTGTGGACGTATTCCATGTCGTTCCGCCGGGCCTGCTCCTCTTCTTCCCGGGGGCTGAGGTATTCCTTCTCCTCCCCGGCCTCGCGGAGGTTGGCCACGGCGCGGAAGCCTTTTGCCGCCAGCTCCTCCATTTCCTCGGGATCCGGAACGGACAGCCCGACCACATAGTCTTCGTCCATCTGGATGATCTGCATCATGGCCGCGCTCCTGGGGGCCTGCGCTGGTCCGGTCTGAGGGGCCGGGGAAGAGCAGCTCCGTGGTAAAGGTTTTGGCACGCGGGCGCGGAGCGGCAATTGGCTTTCACCCTATAGGCGTTGGGGAAAGGGCGGGCGGCCCGGTGGGGTCCCTACCGCCAAGCGCAGGTTTTTGTTGCCCCTGCGGTCCAAACCTGGGACCGTCGAAAACGGTAACCAGAGGAGGCCGGCATGCTGGTGCTGGGGCATCGTGGCGTGATGGGGGAGGGGTTCACGGAGAACACCCTGGCGGCCTTCCAGGCGGCGGTGGATCTGGGCGTGGACGGCATCGAGACGGATGTGCGCCTCAGCCGGGACGGACGGCTGGTGCTCTTCCACGATCGCCTGGACGCGGCGGGGACCCCCGTGGCCGAGCTCGACCACGCCGAGCTGGAGGCCGCGGAGGGCCACCACGTGCCGGAGCTCCATGAGGTGCTCGCCCGCTGGCCGGATCTCCTCTGGGACCTGGAGATCAAGAGCCCCCATTTCATCGAGCCCCTGCGGCGCGCCCTGGATGGGATCGAGGCCCCCCGTCTGATCCTGTCCTCCCCCTACCACGACTTCCTCCACGCGCACGGGCGGGACCTGGGGCTGCCCTTCGGGCTGGTCCTGAACCATCGGCCCGTGTCGGCGGAGGCCCTGCTGCGGGCCTGGGCGGGGAGGATGCCGGAATACTGCATCTGGAACCTGGACTACGTGGATGGGGGCATCCTGAAGGCGGTGGGGGAGTCCGGGGTGGCCAACCTGGTGTACAACGTCCACACCCCCGCGGACGTGCGGACGGTGCGGGACTGGGGCTGCGCGGGGGTGATCCTGGATCAGCCCGAGGTGGCGCTGGCCGTCCTGGGGAGGGACGCCAGATGAGGGTGGGCGTGGTGGGCGGAGGCATCAATGGCCTGAGCACCGCCTGGGCCCTGCTGCAGGCGGGCCACGAGGTGGAGCTGTTCGAGCGCGGCGAGCTGATGCGGGCCACGAGCAGCGCCTCCACCAAGCTGCTGCACGGCGGGCTGCGCTACCTGGAGCACGGCGAGCTCCGCCTGGTGCGCGAGTCCCTGCAAGAGCGCAACTGGTGGCTGCGCCACGTGCCGGATCTGGCCCAACCCCTGCGGCTGGTGCTGCCCGTCTACCGCTCCGCATCGCGACCGCGCTGGAAGCTGAAGGCCGGCCTGTGGCTCTACGACCGCCTGGCGGGGCGGCAGGGCATTGGTGCCCATGGCTGGCGGTCGCCGGCGCAGCTCACCGCCCTGGCGCCCGAGCTGCGCGCCCCCGGGCTGCGTGGCGGCTATGTCTTCTACGACGGCCAGATGGACGACTACCGTCTCGGCCTGTGGGTGGCGGAGCGGGTCCGGGAGCTGGGCGGGGTGCTCCACGAGCATGCGGAGGTCCGCCGGATCAGCGAGGAGGGCGCCCTGGAGACGGCCGGGGAAAGCCATGAGTTCGACCGGGTGGTGAACGTTGCCGGGCCCTGGGCGGAGCGGCTCAATGCAGCCAGCGGCATCCAGGGAGGCTGCCGGCTGGACCCGGTGCGCGGCAGCCACCTGCTACTGGAGCGGCCCTTGGCGGTGGGCTTCCTCCTGGAGGCGCCGCGGGACCGCCGGCCCTTCTTCGCCCTGCCCTACCAGGGGCGCACCCTGGTGGGCACCACCGAGGTGCGCCAGGGCCTGGACGAGCCCATCCGGTGCAGCCCGGAGGAGCGGGACTACCTGCTGGAGGCCTACAACCACTACTTCCGCCCGGCGGACCGGGAGGAGATCGCGGAGACTTTCGCCGGCCTCCGCCCCCTGATCCGTGGGGGAACGGATGTGAACCGGGCGAGCCGGGAGTACCGCATCGAGCAGCGGGGGCGGTTGGTGATCGTCTGTGGGGGCAAGTGGACCACGGCCCGCCGCCTGGGCCAGGAGGTGGCGCGCACGGCCGGCGGCTAGCGGTGGTCGTCGCGGGACACCAGGTGCCATCGGCCTTCTCCCGTATGGGGCCGGATTTCCGGCCGTGCTAACAATGGCCGGAAACCCTCCCGCCCCGGATCCCTACCGTGCAGTCGTCCTCCCCCTTCCGCTCCCTCCTCCCCGGCATGGCGCCCAGCCTGCTGGGTGCGGTGGCCGTGGTGGGGCTGCTGTACGTGGGCCGCAATGTGCTAATCCCCATCGTCATTGCCGCCCTGCTGACCCCGCTACTGGCCCCGGTGGCCGGTCTGCTTGAGCGCCTGCGCCTGGGGCGTATCGGCAGCGCCCTCATCGTGGCGGCCCTTCTGTCGGTGGTGGTGGCCTCGGTGGCGGGGGTGGTCTCCCGCCAGGTGGTGGTTCTCGCGGATTCCCTGCCCGACTACCGCGCCAACATCGTGCAGCGCATCGAGGGCCTGCAGCCCGAGGGGAGCACGGTGCTGGGGCGGATCATGGAGGCCGCGCAAAGCGTCCGCGAGGAGGTGGGCGGGGAGGAGGAAGAGCCGCCGGGGGCCGGCGAGGGCGAGGCCGGAGCGGGGGAGGAACGGGAGCCCGTGCCGGTGCAGATCCACCAGGAGCCCGCCTCCGAGGTCCTGGCCGTTCTCCGCACCTATGGCGGCATGTTCATTCAACCCGTGGGCATGGCCGGCCTGGCCTTCGTCTACCTCATTTTCTTTCTGATCTACCGCGAGGACCTCCGGGAACGGGTGATCCGCCTGGCGGGGATCGGGCGCCTCAGTCTGACCTCCCGGGCCCTCGACGACGCCGGCCGCAAGATCACTCACTATCTGCGCGCCCAGGCGATCATCAACGTGACCTACGGCATCCCCGTGGGCATCGGTCTGTGGTTCCTCGGCGTCCCCAACGCCGCCCTGTGGGCGATCCTGGCCATCCTCCTGCGGTTCATTCCCTTCATCGGCCCTTGGGTGGGGGCCGGCTTGCCCGTGCTCCTATCCTTTGCCGTGTTCGACGGCTGGGTCCGTCCGCTGGGGGTGCTGGGGCTCTTCCTGGTCCTGGAGCTGTTCTCCAACAACGTGCTGGAGCCCTGGTTGTATGGGGCCAGCACAAGTCTGTCGCCGGTGGCCGTACTGTTCGCGGTGGTCTTCTGGAGCGCGCTGTGGGGCCTGGTGGGTCTGGTGGTGGCCATCCCCCTGACCGCCTGCCTGGTGGTGCTCGGCCGCTACGTGCCCGCCCTCCGGTTCTTCCCGGTTATCCTGGGCCGGGAGCCTCCCCTGCCGCCCGCGGCGACCTTCTATCATCGGCTCCACGACATGGACGAGGGCGAGGCCAGGCGCCTGTTGGCCGACCACAGCGAACGGCACGGCCTCGTAACCACCCTGGACGATGTGGTGCTCCCTGCCCTGCGCTTGGTCCAGGAGAACCATGTGGGTGGCGAGCTGGGCGCCGGGCAGGTGGACGGGATGGTGGGCGTTGCCCGCAAGTCCATCCTTCCCCTGGTGACCGGCGAGGAGCCGCTCCCCGAGCCCGCCGTGGAGGTACCCCATCAAGCGGGGCTGGTCTGTATCCCCGCCCACGACGACCTGGATGAGCTTCCCGCCCAGCTCCTGGTGGCCCTGCTGCGCTCGAAGGGCATGCCGGCGGTGCACATGCCGGCGGATACGCTGGCCGGGGACCTGGCGGCCCGGCTTCCGGGGGGGCATCGCGCCGTGCTCTGCCTCTCCACCGTACGTCCCGCCGAAGATGCCCGGGTCCGCTACCTGTGCAAGCGCCTGCACGGCCGGGACCCAGTCTGGCCTATCCTGGTTGGGGCCTGGGGGCAGGACCCCGATTCCCTCCAATCCCTGCGGGAGGCGGGGGCGCAGGTGGTGACGGGCAGTCTGGCAGAGGCCCGCGAGTGGGCCCTGCGCAAGCGGCAGGAGCTGGAGACCCTGGAACCGTAGCGGAGCGGCGATCGCCGCTCCGTCACCGAATTTTACGGGTTTTTCGGCTGACCGGGCCCGGTAGGGGGACGTCCGCGGGCGGAACGGTTGGGAGCAGGCGAGGAATAGCGGAAACCTTCGGGATTAAGAGGCAGGATGAGGGGTTTCGTCTCTTGCAGAAGCCCTAATTCAGGCCGCAATGATGGAAAAATTAAAAAGTAACTTTCGGAAAAATTTACAATTAAATTTCCTTTAAGGGTTGCAATGCCGTTTGGTGGACCCTTTGTGTTTCGTGTAATAGTGGAAAAGCAGGGGGATCGTTTCTGGGCGTGACGACCGATAAGGAGCGGTGATGGATACACCCGCAGGCTTGCCCCGGGTTCCGGAGGTTCTGCTCCCCAAGGTGGAGGAGCTGGGAGAAGGCAGGAATGGGTGGCTGGGGGGAGGTCTGGGCGTGCGGCGGGAGGCCTCCCAGGCCCTGGGGCCGCCGGTGCTCATGGGCGAGATGGAGCTGACCGAGCAGGAAGCCAGGGAGCTCAACCTGCTCTTCCATCGCTACAAGGGGCGCCCGGTCTGCAAAGACCCGGGCGACGCGCGCCCCGCGCTGCTGGTTTCCCCCCGTACCCTGCGCTGGAGCGGCGCCGACCGGGCCTATGTAGAGTTCAACATCCTGGGGATCCTGTGAGCCCCTGAGCCCGGGCTTCAGGCCGTGTCGGCCTGGGGCGCGGCGGCCCGCGTCCCGTTGGCGCGCTCCGCAAGGAGGGCGTCCAGGGCCTGGAGCGCTCGCGGCGAGGCCTCCCGGAGCACGGCCTCGGCCCGGTTGTCCACCACCCGGTCCACCCGCACCGGGAGGCGGTGGCGTTCCAGCCCTTCGGCGGTCTCGCGGGTGAGCTCCACCTCGTCGATGGCGTGTGGGTAGAGGGTCCAGGCGCTGAGACGGATGCGCAGCGCCTCCCGGCTCGCGCGCTCGGCGACGCACATGGCGACGGGCAGGCCCTGAACGTATATGGTAACCAGCATGTTCAGCTCATGGGACGGGTTGGTGCGCTGGCTCATGGGGTTCTCCTGGGAATCGGCTGTCCGCACCCGGAACAAAAGCAATTCCCGTGCCTTTCGTGAAAAAAATTTTCATATCAGGGCATTATCCGGTTGCCCGGACGGACCTACCAGGCTGTCCCCGTTACGACCGTCGCCGCCCGCCGACAGCCTCCCGGGTCCCCTGGTCCGTTTGTCCCGAAAGCCACCCCATATCGCGGATTTCCTGTTGCATCGCGGGCCCTTGGAGGTGATGCTTTGCGGCGACAGAGGGAAGCGGGGCCGCACGGGCCGCCCGGTTCCCAACCCGTCCTGGCAATCGGACAGTCACGAGGAAGACATGGGTATATGGGAGTCCCTGCGGGGAGAGCGGGTGGAGGTGGAGCTCACCGACGCCCGGGGCCGCAAACGGCGGAAGCGGGTGCGGCCCGAACGGATCCCCCGCCTGGAGGAGAAGGGCTACAGGGTTCGACGCCTGGACCGGGTGAAGGTCCACGTCCTCGACGCCTTCCAGGGGCCCTCGGAGACGGAGTGGGTGGTCGGCCGGGATGTCACGCGGGACGTGGTGGAGCGCTTCGCGGATCCCGAGACCGACGCCCTGTACGCCGTGGTGCTCTACGAGGGCGCCGAGGTCCGGGACACCAAGATAACCAACCGGACGAAGTGGGAGGAGCTGCGGGCCTCCATGGACCGGTAACCGGCCGCGCGGTTGGCTGCCGGGGTCGAGGGGCCGGCACGGAGTGTTGAGCGGATTGGAGAAGCGGTACCGACCGGCCTGGTGGCTCCCCGGCGGCCACCTGCAGACCTTGTGGCCCGCCCTTATGCGGCGGTCCGCCGAGGTGCGGGTGCGGCGGGAGCGAGTGGAGCTTGAGGACGGCGACTTCCTGGACCTCGACTGGCTGGCGAACGGGCCCGCCACGGGGCCGGTGGTGGTGCTCCTGCACGGCCTGGAGGGCTCGCTGGAGTCGCACTATCTGCCGGGGCTCATGCGGGGGCTGGGGGAGCTGGGACTGCGGCCGGTGCTCATGTACCACCGCGGCTGCAGCGGCGAGCCCAACCGCACCCATCGGCGCTACACCGGGGGCGATACCGGCGACCTGGCCCGGGTGGTGGCGCTCCTGGAGGAACGGGAGCCGGACACGCCGCTGGCGGCGGTGGGCTTCTCCCTGGGCGCCAACCTGCTCCTCAAGTGGCTGGGGGAGACCGGCGCGGAAAATCCGTTGGCCGCGGCGGCGGCCGTCTCCCCGCCGTTCCGCCTCGACCGCGCCGCGGCCCGGCTGGAGCGCGGATTGTCCCGCATCTACCGGGGCCACCTCCTGCGCTCCCTGCGGGCCTCGGTGGCGGCTAGGTACGCCGATCGCCCGCAGACCAGTCCCGTGTCCCTGGAGCGTGTCCGAGCCGCCAGCTCCTTCCGCGAATTCGACGACGCTTTCACCGCCCCCGTGCACGGCTATGCCGGGGTGGACGACTATTACCACCGGGCTAGCTGTCGTTCCTACCTGGGCGACATCACCGTCCCCACCCTGGTCCTGCATGCCCTGGACGATCCCTTCACCACCCCCGACGCCGTGCCCGGCGACGATGAGCTTTCGCCCGCCATCCGGCTGGAGTTGCACCGCCACGGCGGCCACGTGGGCTTCGTCACCGGGCGGATCCCCGGGCGTCCCGGCTACTGGATCGAGGAACGGGTGGCCCGCTACCTGAGCGGGGCGCTGTCATCGAAATTTCACCGCCCTGACCAACCCCTTTCACATTCCGCGACTAGCCTCTCCCCCCGGTAAGGCAATCCCGCCGAACCGCGACCAGCAAGGAGGCTAGTCCATGCCTGAATTGGCGAACCGGGCGGTTCCCGCCCTGCTCTTGGCCGGAGTGGCCGCCCCCGCCTCGTCCCCCGCCGGCGTGACCGTCTACGACAAGGGCGATACCCACCTGGAGTTCGGTGGTCGACTCCAGGCCCAGTACCACCTGGAGAGCCCGGACGCAGGCGACAGCACGGACGAGCTGTTCTTCCGCCGCATGCGCCTGTACATGGAGGGTGGTGTGACGGAGGACATCTCGGGCAAGTGGCAGGTGGATTTCGGCAAGGCCGGAGTCAGCGTGAAGGACGCCTATATCGCCTACACGGCCCTGGGCCCCGGCCGGCTGACCGTCGGCAACCACTACGTGCCCTTCTCGCGCGAGTCCAATACCTCCTCCAAGCGCCAGCAGCTCGTGGAGCGGACCTTCGTCGGGGACCACAACTATGGCACCCCGGACCGTCAGCTGGGCCTTTCCTACGCCGGCGTCACCGGCCCGGTCGGGTACCAGGTCGGCGCCTACGAGGCCTACATCGACGCCGACACCAAAAAGCTGGATTTCGGCTCGGGCACCAACAAGGACGACGATTGGTACGGCGGCAAGATGGTCGCCGGGGGCCTGGATTTCTTCCTCGTGGGGGAGCCGTTCAAGAAGGCCCAGGGAGATTTCGCCCGCGCTCCCAGCCTGGCTTTGGGGATTAACGGGTTCAGCTGGAAGAACGACGACGAGCAGCCGGCCGGGACTCCGGCCCCCGCCCAGCAGTACGACACCGCAAAGGGCCTCAGCGCCGATGTGGCGCTCCGGGCCGGCGGCCTGTCGGTGGATGCCCAGTACAACCGCTTTGCCACCGAGGCCAACGGGAGCA
Source organism: Thiohalorhabdus sp. (assembly GCF_046545655.1). NCBI lineage: Bacteria > Pseudomonadati > Pseudomonadota > Gammaproteobacteria > Thiohalorhabdales > Thiohalorhabdaceae > Thiohalorhabdus > Thiohalorhabdus sp. Next base: position 17,376 of record NZ_JBKGZG010000013.1, read on the forward strand.
ACGTCACTTCCGGCCTTATCGAGGGGGGAGAGGGCGACTTCCGAACCTACGCGGTGGAGGGCGGCTACATGGTGGTTCCGTCACGGGCGGAGCTGGTCGCCGGCTACCAGGCGCTCGACGCCGATGCCTACGACGAGACGTGGACCCGGGCCTCCGCAGGCCTGAATTTCTTTCTCAACGGGCACACCGACAAGCTCCAGGCCACCTACCGGGTGGGGTCCAACCGGGAGGGGGTCGACGGGAAGGACGCCAACGAGCTGTTCGTGCAGTTCCAGCACGTGATCTAGCCGCCTCGGGCGAGCGCTTCCTCCCTCAGCAGGGCCCCGGGGTCCCCCGGGGCTTTTTCGCGACTGCCCCACGCCCTGCAAAAGACCGACCGGGGAGCCCGGGAGCGTGCCCTGGTGGCCCGCAGCCGGTGCCCGGTACAATGGCGGGTCTTTCCCCTACTAAGGCGGTACCCAGCAATGGAACGGTTTCGAGCCGGGCACGCCGGGGGCGCCCTGTGGCGGGACGCGGCGGATTCCTGCCTGCGGCAGTTGGGGGAGCTGCCGGCGGACGCCAACCTCGGTTTCGTATACATCACGGACGAGTGGAGCGAGGAGTTCGGTCCCATCGTCGATTACCTCAAGGCCCGCACCGGCATCGAGCAGTGGGTGGGCACCCTCGGGGCCGGGGTCTGCGGGTCCGGCCAGGAGTACCACCTGACGCCGGCCCTGAGCGTCCTGGTGGCAGCCTTCCCGCCGGAGGCCGTGCGCCTGTTGCCCACCCAGCGGGAGGATCTGTCGGACCTGCGCGCGGAGCTGGGGTCCTGGTACCGGGGGCAGGAATCGGTGCGGGGCATCGTGCACGGCGATCCCCGCAACGCCGAGGTGCCCGACCTGATCGGGCAGCTGGGCGCCGAGCTTCCGGATGGGTTCCTGGTGGGTGGCCTCACCTCCACCCGGCGCCGGGCCTATCCGCAGGCTGCCGGGACGGTGACCGAGGGCGGGCTCTCGGGGGTGCTGCTCGGCGGGGAGGCGCCCGTGGTGACGGGGCTCACCCAGGGCTGCACCCCCATCGGCCCGCGCCGCGAGATCACCTCCTGCGACGGCAACGCCCTCATCGAACTGGACGGCCGGCCCGCCCTGGACGCTTTCTACGAGGACATCGGCGAGCTGCTGGCCCGCGACCTCAACAAGGCCGCCGGCTACATCTTCGCCGGTTTCCCCCAGGGTGGCGCCGACAGCGGCGATTACCTGGTGCGCAACCTGGTGGGGGTCAACGAGGCCAAGAAGGTGGTGGGCGTTGGCGAGGAGGTCAGCGAGGGCCAGGAGATCATGTTCTGCCGCCGCGACGGCAACACCGCCCGCGAGGACCTGATCCGCATGGTTCGTGAGGTGCGCGAGCGGGCTGGGGGCGAGGCACGCGGGGCGCTGTACTTCTCTTGCGTGGGGCGCGGGGCCAGCCTGTTCGGCGAGGACTCCAACGAGCTGCGCCTGGTGCGCCAGGAGCTCGGCGACGTGCCGCTGGCCGGGTTCTTCTGCAACGGCGAGATCCACGACAGCCGGCTGTACGGGTACACCGGCGTCCTGGCCCTGTTTCCGTAGGGGGTCCGGCCCCAGGGTGACCCGGCCACCGCTTTCGGGCGGGAACGGGAGGGTGTGGGAGCGTTCCCTGACCGCGAACCGTTCAGGAGACCCGTGGCGTTTTCCGGAGAGGGGTGGCGGTGGAAGCAACGCTCTGGAAAGGGTTCACGCTAGGGCCATGCCCAGTACCGATCTTCCCTTGTGCACGGTGATCTCCGGCGGCCAGACGGGGGTGGACCGCGCCGCCCTGGACGCCGCCCTGGCGGCGGGGCTGGCCGTGGGCGGCTGGTGTCCCAAGGGGCGCCGCGCCGAGGACGGTCCCCTCGAGCCCCGCTATCCGCTGACCGAGACCCCTTCCCGGGACTACCGGCAGCGCACCCGCTGGAACGTCCGGGACGCCGACGCCACCCTGGTGCTCGGCTGGGGGCGCCTGGCGGGGGGAACGGCCCTGACCGTGGGCTTTATCCGGGAATACGGCCGGCCCCACCGGGTGGTGCCCCTGGACGGGGATCCCGATCCCGGCCCCGTGCGCACGTGGCTTCGGGAACAGGAGGTGGCGACTCTGAACGTGGCGGGGCCGCGGGACGACGCCGAGGGCCGGATCTACGCGGCGGCCCGGGCCTTTCTCAGGGCGCTTTTCGAAGACGCGAAGGAGGCTTGAGCGTGACGGCCATCCGGCTCGGGGTGGACCTGGGCGGCACCAAGACCGAGGTCATCGCCCTCGACGGGGAGGGCCGGGAACGCCTGCGGCGGCGGGTGGGCAGCCCCCGCGAGGACTATGGCGCCACCCTGGAGACCATCGCCGGCCTGGTGGGCTGGGCGGAGGCGCAGCTGGGCACCCGGGCCACGGTGGGCGTGGGCACGCCCGGGGCTTTGTCGCGGGCCACCGGCACCATCAAGAACGCCAACTCCACCTGGCTCAACGGCCAGGCCCTCCACCGCGACCTGGAGGCGCGCTTGGCGCGCCCCGTGCGCATCGCCAACGACGCCAACTGCTTCGCCCTGTCCGAGGCCGCGGACGGGGCCGGCGAGGGTGCGCGGGTGGTGTTCGGGGTGATCGCCGGCACGGGGACCGGCGCCGGCGTGGTGGTGGACCGGGAGGTGCTGACCGGCCCCAACGCCATCGCCGGGGAGTGGGGGCACAACCCCCTGCCCTGGCCAGCCCCGCACGAGGTCCCCGGGCCCCCCTGCTACTGCGGGCTGAATGGCTGCATCGAGACCTTCCTGTCGGGGCCGGGGCTGGCCGCGGACCACCAGCGCCAGACCGGGGAGGCCCGCGAGGCCCCGGCCATCGTCGCCGCTGCCGAGGGGGGCGACCCCGACTGTGTGGCCTCCCTGCGCCGCTACGAGCACCGCATGGCCCGCGCCCTGGCCCATGTGATCAACATCCTCGATCCGGACGTTGTCATCCTCGGCGGTGGCATGGGCAACATCGGCCGTCTCTACGAGCGCGTTCCGGCCCTGTGGGACCGCTTCGTCTTCTCCGACCGGGTGGATACCCGGCTGCTGCCGCCCCGCCACGGGGACTCCAGCGGGGTGCGCGGGGCGGCCTGGCTCTGGGGCCCCCGGGAGGCCGCGCTGGCCGTGGGAGGCGCCTGAGGGCCCGCCCCGCATACTGCCCGCCGGAAAAATCTGCCAAAATGGTCGGCTTCTCGGCCCGCGCCACCGGCCGCCCGTTTCAGACACCGCTAAGGAAGCCCCAGGCCCCATGTCCGGCGCCACCAAATACCTGCACCTGGACGGCCCCTTCGAGATGGTTCGCGGTGGGGCCTTGCCCGAGGTCACGCTGGCCTACGAGACCTGGGGGGAGCTCTCCCCCGAGCGGGACAACGCCATCCTCATCTTCACCGGGCTCTCTCCTAGCGCCCACGCCGCCTCCTCCATGGAGGACCCTTCCCGCGGCTGGTGGGAGTTCATGATCGGCCCCGGCCGAGCCCTCGACACCAGCCGCTACTTCGTCATCTGCATCAACAACCTGGGCTCCTGCTTCGGCTCCACGGGGCCGGCCTCCACCAACCCGGAGACCGGGCGGCCCTACCGTCTGGACTTCCCGGAGCTGTCCGTGGAGGACATCGTCCGCTCCCAGCGCCAGGCTCTGCACAAGCTGGGCATCGAGCGGCTGCACGCGGTGGTGGGCGCGTCGCTCGGCGGCATGTCGGCCCTGGCCTTCGCCGTGACGTATCCCGACGACGTGGACGAGCTGGTGGTGATCTCGGCGGCCACCCGGGCCACCCCCTTCGCCATCGCCATCCGCTCCCTGCAGCGGGACTGCATCAAGAGCGATCCGGCCTGGCGGGGCGGGTTCTATCCGGAGGGGCAGCAGCCGCAGGAGGGCATGCGGCTGGCGCGCAAGCTGGGCCTCATGTCCTATCGCTCGCCGGAGGAATGGCTGCAGCGCTTCGGGCGGGAACGGGTGGAATGGCTGGACGAGCCGGGCAGCCAGCCCTTCGACATCGAGTTCCAGGTGGAGTCCTACCTGGAGGCCAACGCCCGCAAGTTCGTGAGGGTGTGCGACGCCAACTGCTATCTGTACCTGTCGCGGGCCATGGACCTGTTCGATCTGGGGGAGCACGCCGAGGACTGGGATCCGGATACGGCCCTCAAGCGGGTCCGGGCCCGGCGGGCACTGGTGCTCGGCGTGGAGACCGATTTCCTGTTCCCGGTCTGGCAGCAACGGGCCGTCGCCGACGGGCTGAAGGAGGCCGGCCTGTCCACCCACTACATGCCGTTGTCCTCCGTACAGGGCCACGACGCCTTCCTGGTGGACAAGGCCCGGTTCATCCCCGTGGTGGGGGAGTTCTTCTCCAGCGGCGGAAACACCCCTGGGGCGTGACCCGCCGCCCGGAGGAGGGCTAGCCGGCCCTCCGCCCCGTCACCTGCTGGGACCGCCACGGGGAGCGGAACCACGTCCACGGCCAGTACCCGCGCTGGGCGCCGGTCTCCCGACAGGCTGCTGATCCGCCCTGTTTGGTGGTGTGCTGCGGTTGGTTCCACACCACGCCGCGGGCGGCGTCCACCTCCGCCTCCAGCCGGGCCTCCCGCTCGGGCCGTTCCTGGTTATCGCTCATCGGACTCGCCTCCTTGGGGATCCACCGCGCGGCGCCCTTCCGGTCGCCCCCTGCTCTTTTCACCATCCTCTCTTACCTCGCTAGCATCCATTCGGATTCGCCGCAATGGGCGGCCCGGGAAGCCTGCCCGTAGACTTCTCCGAGGTACGGCGGGCGGGCGCAAGGCGGAGGACGTGCCATGAGCCGGGAGAGCCGGGGAAGGCAGGCCGTCCGGCCGGGCGAGCTGGGAGTGGCCGACTGGAAGGCGGTGGCCCTGCGCGTGTGGCGGGGGATCAGCCAGGACAACCTGGGCGTGGTGGCTGCGGGAGTGGGCTTCTATGCCTTCTTCGCCCTGTTCCCCGCCCTGGCCGCCGTGGTCTCGCTCTACGGGCTGATCGCCGATCCCGGGGACGTGGAGCGCATGGTCCGCCAGGTCCAGGACGTCCTCCCGGAGGCGGTGACCGGGATCCTGTCCGGCCAGCTTCGGAAGCTGGCGGAGAACACCGACGCCCGCCTGGGGGTGGGCGTGGCGGTCGGCATCCTCATCGCCCTCTGGAGCGCCACCAAAGGGACCAAGGCCCTGATGGTGGGCCTGAACATCGTCAACGGGGAGGAGGAGAAGCGGGGCTTCCTGCGCCTGAACGCGCTGGCCCTCGGCCTCACCTTCGGCGCGGTGGTGGCCGTGATCCTGGCCCTGGCCATGGTGGTGGTGGCCCCGGCGGTTCTGGCCGCCTTCCCCCTGCCCGACCTCCTGCGCCCCCTCATCGCCTGGGTGCGCTGGCCGGTGCTGGCCGTCCTGATGGCGCTGGGGCTGTCGGCGCTCTACCGCTACGCCCCCAGCCGCCGGCCCGCCCGCTGGCGCTGGCTCACCCACGGGGCGGTGCTCGCCACCGGGCTGTGGCTGATCGCCTCCGGCCTGTTCTCCTGGTACGTGGCCAATTTCGGTGCCTACAACGAGACCTACGGTTCCATGGCGGCCATCGCCATCCTGCTCATGTGGTTCTTCCTCTCGGCCTACGTCATCCTTCTCGGGGCAAAGGTAAACAGCGAGCTGGAGCACCACACGGAGCGGGATACCACGGTCGGAGCGGATCGGCCCATGGGCCGGCGGGAAGCGGTGATGGCGGACACGGTGGCCGGCTCGGCCGACACGGAGGGGAGCGGGGGCCTTCGGGCCGAGTGAAGGGGGCTACCGGGCTGTGCGGGGGGGCCTCGAACGCACTTGTCCGGGAGCCGCCGCTCCCGGACAAGGTCGGGCGGAAGCCTACAAAGGCCCTACAGGTGCTCCTCGCGGATCTCCTGCTTGATGCCGTCGGTGGCTTCCCGCTTGTAGTTGAAGAAGTCCTCGCCTTCCTCGTAGGCGCCGTCCACCACGAATTTGCCCAGGGCCAGGAATTCGTCGGTACTGGGGTTGGAGATGAGGCGTACCGCTTCCTCGCCGTCCTCGTCGTAGACGATCAGGGTCGGGGTGGCGCGGGCCCGGTTCTGCACGGCGAAGTCTCCCTGGGAGAGGGAATCGCCGTCCACGTCCACGAACTCGGCGTCGCCCTTGATGTTCACCTTGTAGACGTCGAAGTACTTGTGGAAGAAATCGTGGACGATGGGCTGGGTGAAGACCTCCTCCTCCATCTTCTGGCAGAAGGGGCATTCGTCCTGGTGGAAGTAGAGCAGCATGCCCTTCTTGCCCTCATCCACGGCGTCTTGGAGGTTGCGCTGGAAGTCGCCGAAGGCGGGAATGTCGTAGAAGGATTCCGGGTCGGCGCGTTCGGCCTGGACCGGCGCTGCCGCCAGCGCCAGGAGCGCGCCGAGCCCCATGGATAGGATCCGCTTCCATGGGCGCGTGCGTTTCATTGCTGTCTCCTCCGGGGCTGAGGGGACGGGCAGGCCGTCTCCGAAACATGGGAACCGAACGATGATTCGGTTATAGGCCACCAAGCAATCCACGTCAACCGTCTACCTCGACGGCGGCCATCTTCGGGGCATCGGAGGAAACCTTCGCCAGGGCCTCCCGGATCACCTCCACCCCGGCTTCCCGGCGGGGGGCATTCTCCGAGATGTGGCGTCGCCAGCCGCGGGCCCCCGGCATTCCCTGGAACAGCCCGAGGATGTGGCGGGCCATGGCCTGCAGCCGCACGCCCCGCTCCAGCTCCTGCTCCATGTAAGCCATGTAGCGCTCCACCACGTCGCGGCGGCTCAGGAGGGCGGGATGCTCGCCCAAAAAGCGCCGTTCCGCCTCGGCCATGATCCAGGGCCGCTCGTAGGCGGCGCGGCCGATCATGACGCCGTCTACGTGGGGCAGCTGCTCCGCCATGTCCTCGGCGCTGCGCAGCCCGCCGTTGGTGATGACCGTCAGCTCCGGGAAGTCCCGCTTGAGGCGGTGCACCACCTCGTGGCGCAGGGGCGGCTTCTCCCGGTTCTCCTTGGGAGAAAGACCCTGCAGCCAGGCCTTGCGAGCGTGGACTATGAAGGTTCCGCAGCCGGCCGCCGCTACCCGGTCCACGAAAGCATGCAGATGGGCGTAGTCGTCCTGGTGGTCGATGCCGATGCGGTGCTTGACGGTCACGGGCAGGGCGACGGCCTCGCGCATGGCGGCCACGCATTCGGCCACCAGGCCGGGCTCCGCCATGAGGCAGGCGCCGAAGCGGCCGTTCTGCACCCGGTCGCTGGGGCACCCCACGTTGAGATTCACCTCGTCGTAGCCCCATTCCTCCGCCAGGCGCGCGCATCGGGCCAGCTCGGCCGGCTCGGAGCCGCCTAGCTGCAGGGCCACCGGATGCTCCTCGGGGTTGTAGGCAAGATGCCGCGCCACGTCGCCATGCAGCAGCGCCCCGGTGGTGACCATCTCCGTGTACAGCAGGGTCCGTGGCGCCACCAGCCGCATGAAATAGCGGTGGTGGCGGTCGGTGCGGTCCATCATGGGGGCCACAGAGAGGGTGGGGTCGGGCATGGCGCAGCGGCGGTTCTCGGGGTGACAGGGCGCGGTTCGGGCTTGCCGGCCGCATCGGGCGTTCGCCCCATACGGGGGTCCCGACTCGTTCAGGGTCCGGGCAGGATAGCCGGGGTGGGAGAAGCCTACAAGCCAAGGAGCCGACCTCCCAGCAGGGGGGGAGGGGAGGGAAGGGCGCGGGAGGCCGGCTAACGCAACGGGAAAGGGTCAGGCCTGCAGGCGCTCGAACTTGGCCTCCAGGTCGGCCCGGCTCTCCTGGTTGTCCGGGTCGGGCTCGATGCAGTCCACCGGGCACACCTCGATGCACTGCGGATCGTCGTGATGGCCCACGCACTCGGTGCAGCTTTCCGGGTCCACCTGGTACAGCTCCAGGTCCTCGTCGAAGAAGATGGCCTCGTTGGGGCACTCGGGCTCGCAGACCGAGCAGTTGATGCAGTCCTCCGTGATCAGCAGGGCCATGCCCATCCTCCTTCTGGGTGTGTGGGTGGTTGCGCGCGGTCACTCCATGCGCATGGTGGTGGTGGGATGCTCCGGATCCTTGGTCCAGGCGTGCATGGAGCCGTCGTAGGCGCGGACGTCGGGATTGCCCAGGATCTCCTGGAAGACGAACCAGCCCACGGTGCAGACGTTGCCGCTGTTGCAGTAGGTGATCGCCGGACGGTCCGGGTCGATGCCCATGGCCTCGGCAAAGTCCCGCAGCTCCTCCGCCGGGCGCATGGTCAGCGCTTCCTCGCCGTGGGCCAGGTACATGAAGGGCAGGAGCTTGGCGCCGGGGATGTGCCCCGGGGCCTGGACGTAGGACTTCTGCTCCAGGCCCAGGTAGTAGGGCAGGGAACGGTTGTCCACCAGCTGAGCGTTGTCCTCCTCCACGGCGCGCGCCACGTCCGCGGTGGTGGCCAGGATCTCCCGCCGTTCTTCGCGGACCCGGAAGTCGCCCGGTTCCGGATCGGTTTCCCCGCGCTGAAGGTCGTGCCCGGCTTCCTTCCAGGCGGCGTTGCCGCCATCGAGTACGGCGACATTGTTGTGGCCGTAGTACTTCACCTGCCAGTAGAGGCGGGCGCTGTGGGCTACATGGCCGGGGCTGGTGCCGGGGGCGGTGATTACCACGGCTTCCCCTTTGTCCACGCCCCAGTCCCGCATTAGCTCGGTGAAGGTGTCGGCATCGGGCAGCATCTTGCGCAGGGCGACGCCATCCTCTTCCCCTTCCGTGCGAATGGCACCCCAGCGGGCGAGGGCCGCGCCCTCGATGTGGCCCTTCGTGAAGGCGGCGTCGTCGCCGCGCACGTCGATGACCGCCACCTCATCCCGATGCTCGGCCACCCAATCGGGGTCCACCAGGGGGCCGGGCACGTCCGCTGCCTGTAGGTTGGCGGCCATCAGAAGCCCGGCCGCCGGAATCAGCGTGCGTAGCATGGCTGTCTCTCCTCGCATCAAAGCCCAAACCCCACCATGGCGCCGATGCTCGCGAGCAGGAAGAGGGCGCCAGCAGCACGCAGAACCCTCCGGAGGCCGGGAACGGCTATGGGCACGCACATGGAGCTACTCCCTGGGGGGTTCCCCCATTGCTTGGGCCTGCGGAAGAGGGATCAGGACTCGGCGCGAGATTCCTGCACCCGGCTGCAAGGGGGTTGAAGGCAAGGGGCGTGCCAATTCGGGCATCGCCTCCGGGGTGGGATTAAGTAGCTGTTAAAAATAAGAAATTTTCAGTAGGTGGGGCGGGGGCTTGGGCGGTCACCAGAGGGGTAAGCGCCAATTCTGGCGCCCAACCCTGGAACTTCTGCCATAAGTGGCGTGCGGAGCCAAAGCTTCCGGGCCCTTCATTCGCCTCCGGTGCGGGCCTCGCGGAGCTTGCGGTAGAGGGTGCGCTCGCTCACGCCCAGGCGCTCGGCCAGGGCGGCGCGGTCTTCCCCGGCCTGGGCCGCCGCCCACCGCAGGTAGCGGTGCTCCATGTCACGCAGGGGGATGATCTCCTCCGGCAGGGGCCCGCTCCGGCCCGGGGGGCGCTCGCCTCCGCAGACACCCGGAAAGTGCTCGGGAAGCAGGGTGTCGCCGTCCGCGAGGATGGTGGCCCGCTCCAGGAGGTTGCGCAGCTCCCGGACGTTGCCGGGGAAATCGTAGCCGCGTAGGCAGTCCTTGGCCTCCTCGGTGAGGATGTATCCCGGGCTCCGGTCCAAGCGCTGCAGCAGCGTATCCGCCAGCAGGACGACGTCCTCAGGGCGCTCGCGCAGGGCGGGCAGGTGAATGGGGAAGGGGCTGATGCGGTAGTAGAGGTCCTCCCGGAAGGCCTCGTCCCGTACCATCTCGTCCAGCCGGCGGTGGGTGGCGCACACCAGCCGGAAGTCCGCCTTCTTGGTTTCCACGCTCCCCACCGGGCGGAACGTGCCCGTCTCCAGCAGGCGCAGCAGCTTCACCTGGAGGCTAAGGGGGATGTCGCCCACCTCGTCCAGGAACAGGGTTCCCCCGCTGGCCGCTTCCACCAGCCCCGTCTTGCGGTAATGGGCGCCGGTGAAGGCGCCCTTCTCGTGGCCGAACAGCTCGGACTCGAACAGGCCTTCCGTCAGGCCCGAGCACTCCACGGGCACGAAGGGCCCGTCCGCCCGCCCGCTATCCTTGTGCACCGCCTTGGCCACCAGCTCCTTGCCCGTTCCCGACTCGCCCAGGAGCAGCACCGCCGTCTCCGTGGGGGCGACGCGCTCCACCAGCTCCACCATGTGGTTGAAGGCGGACGAGCGCCCCACCAGGCCCTCCCCTCCCGCCCGGGGGGAGGCGGCCCGGGCGTGGCGCAGGACTTCCAGGAAGTAGACGATCTCCCTCGCCTCGTTGCGGATGGGGTGGGTCTCCACGTCCACGTGCTCCTCTCCGGACGGAGTGTGGTGGATGTGGAGCACCCGCCGCGGGCCTCCGGTCTCCAGGCTGGATTTCAGGGGGCAGTCCTCCCCGGCCTCGTCGCAGGGCACGGAGAAGCCGTGGGAGACCTCGTAGCAGTGCCGCTGGCCCAGGGGCGCGCCCTCGCCGTAGGCATCCCGGTAGGCGCGGTTCGCGGTGACGATGCGGTAGTGCCGGTCGAGAAGGATGGCCGGATCCCGGTAGGCATTGATCAGACTGGTGACCTCGGGGAGGGCCTTCTGGGGCAGCGCGTTCATGTTGTCGATCCGGTACGGGTGCCAATTTTGGCAAGGAGTCTACCGCTTTTTTGTCATCGATGACATAGGCGCCCCCGTGGCGGCCCCTTCCTCCGCCGCTCCCTGCCCACGGGTCTCACGCGGCTATCGACGTAATTAACTGAAAAAGAATGATTCGGTCCGGGGTGGAGGGCGCCTGTCCCGCCATGGCACGGCTCTTGCCAAATAGCCCCGGCGAAGCCAACCGCTACCCCGCGTAGGGCCCAACCAACGGCAGGAGATGGGTGGTCCCATGATCTTCCGGCAGCTGATGGACCCCGGAACGGGTGCCCTGAGCTACCTCCTCGGTGATCCCGTAGCCGGCGAGGGAGTGCTGGTGGACCCCGTCTACGAGCAGTCCCGCGAGTACCTCGAGCTTCTGCGGTACTTCGGCCTGCGGCTGCGCTATCTGGTGGAAACCCGCCTGCACGATGGGCGGCTCAGCGCCTCGCCGGTGCTCCGTGAAGAGTCCGGCGCGCGCATCGCGGTGCACGGCGCGGCCGGCCTCGGTTGCGCCGATCTGCGCCTGCACCACGGCGATCTCCTGCACTTCGGCGAGGAGACGGCGGAGATCCTACACGTCTCGGGAATCTCGCCCTGCGCGGTGGCCCTGCATTGGCGGGACCGGCTCTTTACCGGCGAGGCTCTCCTGGCGGGACGGCTCGGCTGCCCCTCCCAGGAGAGCGGGGATCCCGCCTCCCTCTGTGCGGGGATCCGGGAGCGCCTGTTCCATCTGCCCGGGGAAATCTTGGTGTTCCCGGGGTGGGCATGGGACGGCCGCCGGGTCAGCACCCTCGCTCAGGAGTGGGATACCAACCCCGATCTGCTGGCCAAGGAGGCGTGCAGCGAGATGATTGCCGCCCGCTGCCGAGAGGGGCGGATGACCCCAGCGGACCCCGAGCTGCGGGTCATCAATCAGCGGTGCGCCACACGCAACCTCACACCCTGAAGGGCCCTGTGGGCTCCATGGAAATCAGAGGAGCAGCCCCATGTTCAGCCCCCAATCCTGCCGTCTGCCCGTCCGGGTCCGTTCCGGTGGTGGATCGAGCGGTCGTTGCCCGGCGACGAGGAGGCTTTCGGCGAAGGACTCGCAAGACCCTCTGCTCAAGGAGCTCGCCGTGGTCCTGCTGGTGAAGGTGGGCGTCCTGGGGGCTCTCTGGCTCGCCTTCTTTAGCGGACCCGAGCAGGGAGGAAGTCCGGCCGACGTGGCCGATCGGTTCCTGCCAAGCGGGGCAGCTCCCACCCAAACCGACGCAGACCGTAAGTAGAGGCGCAACATGGTTAGCGAAGCCGTTGTTGACTTATCGCGTCTGCAGTTCGCGCTGACGGCGCTCTATCACTTCCTGTTCGTGCCCCTGACCCTGGGCCTGTCCTTCCTGCTGGTCATCATGGAGACCGTCTACGTGATGACCGGCAAGCAGATCTACAAGGACATGACCCGCTTCTGGGGCAAGCTGTTCGGCATCAACTTCGCAATGGGCGTGGCCACCGGCCTGACCCTGGAGTTCCAGTTCGGCACGAACTGGTCCTACTACTCCCACTACGTGGGCGACATCTTCGGGGCACCGCTGGCCATCGAAGGGCTCATGGCCTTCTTCCTGGAGTCCACCTTCATCGGCCTGTTCTTCTTCGGCTGGGACCGGCTCTCCAAGGTGCAGCACCTGGTGGTCACCTTCCTGGTGGCTCTGGGCTCCAGCCTCTCCGCGCTGTGGATCCTCATCGCCAATGCCTGGATGCAGTACCCCATCGGCGCGGAGTTCAACCCCGAGACCATGCGCATGGAGATGAGCAGCTTCAGCGAAGTGCTGTTCAACCCGGTGGCGCAGGTCAAGTTCGTGCACACCGCGGCGGCGGGCTATACCACCGGCGCCATGTTCGTCCTCGGGGTCTCCGCTTGGTACCTGCTCAAGGGCCGCGACCTCGCCTTCGCCCGGCGCTCCTTCGCCGTGGCCGCCGGCTTCGGCCTGGCCTCCGTGCTGTCGGTGATCACCCTGGGCGACGAGAGTGGCTACGAGCTCGGCGAGGTGCAGCAGATGAAGCTGGCGGCCATCGAGTCGGAGTGGGAGACCCACGAGCCGCCGGCGAGCTTCAAGCTGTTCGGCCTCCCCGACATGGAGGAGCAGACCACCGACTACGCCTTGGAGATCCCCTGGGTCATGGGCATCATCGCCACGCGCTCGCTCAGCGAGGAAGTGACCGGCATCACCGATCTGGTGGACACCAACCGCGAGCGCATCGTGGACGGCATGCTGGCCTATCGCCTGCTGCCGAAGCTCCGCTCCGGGGAGGCCACCGAGGAGGAGCGGGCCACCTTCAACACGGTCAAGGAGGATCTGGGCTACGCCCTGTTGCTGAAGCGCTACACCGAGGAGGTCACCGACGCCACGCCGGCGCAAATCGAGAAGGCCGCGCAGGACACGGTGCCCAATGTCCCGGTGGTGTTCTGGAGCTTCCGCCTCATGGTCGCAGCGGGCTTCACCATGCTCTTTATCTTCGGCGCGGCGGTGTACTACTGCGCCAAGCGCCAGGCCGATCAGAAGCGATGGCTCCTGAAGATGGCGCTGTGGGCCATTCCGCTTCCCTGGATCGCCGCCGAGCTGGGCTGGATCACCGCGGAGATGGGCCGCCAGCCCTGGGCCATCGGCGGCATCTTGCCCACGGGGCTGGCCACCTCCACCCACACCGTGGGCGATCTGCTCTTCAGCCTGGGCGGGTTCATCCTGTTCTACACCGCCCTGGCCGTGGTGGAGGTCTGGCTCATGCTCAAGTACATCCGCCAGGGGCCTTCCTCCCTGCACACAGGCCGCTACCACTTCGAGGGTGGCGGTACGGGCGCAGCAACCACCATTCCCCAGAGCTGAGCGAAGCGAGGAGCCGCACGCCATGCTGTTCGACTACACGACCATCCAGCTGATCTGGTGGGGCTTGGTGGCCGTCCTGCTCATCGGCTTCGCCCTCACCGACGGTTTCGACATGGGCGCGGGGACCCTGATGCCTTTCCTCGGCAAGACGGACACCGAGCGGCGGGTCGTCACCAACGTCCTCGGCCCCCACTGGGACGGCAACCAGGTGTGGTTCATCCTGGCCGGCGGCGCGCTGTTCGCCGCCTGGCCCATGGTGTACGCCGCCGCCTTCTCCGGCCTCTACATCCCGCTGCTGCTGGTGCTGTTCGCCCTGATCCTGCGGCCGGGGGCCTTCGAGTACCGCTCCAAGGTGGACGACACGCGCTGGCGCAGCAGCTGGGACTGGCTGTTGTTCGTGGGCAGCGCCCTGCCGGCGCTGCTGTTCGGGGTGGCCATGGGCAATCTGTTCCTGGGCCTGCCCTTCTACCTGGACGAGGATCTGCGGCCCTTCTACGAGGGCGGGTTCTTCGAGCTCCTGCACCCTTTCGCCCTGCTGGCGGGGATCACCAGCCTCAGCCTGCTGGCCATGCACGGCGGTACCTACCTGCAGATGCGCACGGAGGGGGCGCTGCGCCGGCGCGCCGTCGGCGCCTCCCGCCTCATGGCGGGGGTCATGCTGGTGGCCTTCGGCGCCGCCGGCGCCTGGCTGGCCGCGGGCATGGAGGGCTTCCGGATCCTGCAGATGCCCGAGGTGACCGACACCATCCAGCCGCTGCAGAAGAGCGTGGCGAGCGTGGAGGGTGCCTGGCTGGACAACTACGAGCGCGCGCCCCTGACCATGCTGGCGCCTTTGGCGGGGTTCCTCGGCGCGGTGGGGGTGCTGCTGTTCTCCGGCGCCGGACGCGGGATCGCGGCCTTTGGGGCCAGCACCCTGGCCGTTCTGGGGGTGCTACTCACCGCGGGAGTCAGCCTGTTCCCGTTCATCATGCCGTCGAGCATCGACCCGGTGAGCAGCCTGACCATCTGGGACGCCACCTCCAGCCATCGCACCCTGAGCGTCATGCTCATTGCCACGTTGATCTTCATGCCGATCATCCTCCTCTACACCTTCTGGGCCTTCCGCGCCATGCGCGGCCGGGTCACGGAGGAGCAGGTGGAGGAGAACAGCCACGCCATGTACTGACCGCCCGCGCCGGCCCTGCGGGGCCGGACGGCGTAGCGCTTAGAGGAGCACGAACATGTGGTATTTCGCTTGGATTCTCGGGGTCATGCTGGCCCTGGCCCTGGGGGTGATCAATGTCCTGTGGCTGGAGTCCTCCCAGTGCCTGGGGACGGAGGATGAGGATTCCGGCGGGGGAGCGCACCGTTGACGGGCGGGGAGGGGACGCCTTCCCCGCTCTTTTACGGACTGGTGCCCCGGCTCTTGTCCTTTTTCCTGGCCCTTGCCGTGACCTTCTGGGTCCTGGCGGTGCCCACGGATTTCGCCGGGCCGGAGGGGGACGTGGACCATCGGGCCCTGCTGGCCCTCATGTGGGGGCTCGCCGCGGGCTATACCCACGGTGTGGGCTTCATTCCGCGCAACCGCATCCTGCGGGTGCTTCTGGGGCCGTTGGCCGCCTGGGGGCTGCTGGTGGGGGGCGGCTGGTGGTTCCTGGCAAGGGGGTAGCCGACGGAGCCGTTTTTAATGGTCTTTCAGCAACCGGACCCGTGGCAGGGCGTGGGGGGCGCCTTGCCGGGTCCCTTCAAACCTGAGGTACATCCATGGCACATGTCGCGATTCTGGGCGCGGGTACGGGCGGACTGCCCGCGGCCTACGAGATGCGGGAAGCGCTCGGCAAGGAGCACGAGGTCACCCTCATCAACGCCACCGACTACTTCCAGTTCGTGCCCTCCAACCCGTGGGCGGCGGTGGGGTGGCGGGACCGGGAGGGCATCACCTTCCCCATGCGGCCGTACCTGGAGAAGCACGGCATCGGTTTCATCGCCCAGCCCGTGACCCGGATCGAGGCCCCGGAGAACCGGCTGCACCTGGCCGACGGGGAGACCGTCGACTACGACTACTTGGTGATCACCACCGGCCCCAAGCTCAACTTCGAGGCCATCGAGGGCCTGGGCCCCAACGGCCACACCCAGTCCGTGTGCACCATCGACCACGCCGATCAGGCCTGGCGGGCCTACCAGGAATTCGTGGAGAACCCCGGTCCGGCGGTGGTGGGTGCGGTGCAGGGGGCGAGCTGCTTCGGGCCGGCCTACGAGTTCGCGGCGATCCTCCACCGGGACCTGGCCAAGCGCAAGATCCGGGACCAGGTGCCCATCACCTTCGTCACCAGCGAGCCCTACATCGGCCACCTGGGCCTGGGCGGGGTGGGCGACTCCAAGGGCATGCTGGAGCACGAGATGCGCCAGCGCCACATCAACTGGATCACCAACGCCAGCGTGACCAAGGTGGAAGACGGCACCATGCACGTGGCCGAGCACGACGAGAGCGGCGAGGTCAAAAAGGAGCACGAGCTGCCGTTCAGCTACTCCATGATGCTGCCGTCGTTCGTGGGCGTGGACCCGGTGGCGGAGGTTCCGGACCTGTGCAATCCCAAGGGCTTCGTCAAGGTGGACGAGCACCAGCGCAGCCCGGCGTACCCCAACATCTTCTCCGCGGGGGTGTGCATCGCCATCCCGCCGGTGGAGTCCACGCCGGTTCCCACCGGGGCGCCCAAGACCGGGTACATGATCGAATCCATGGTCTGCGCCATCGTGCACAACATCCAGGCGGAGCTGGAGGGCGGCACGGCGGACGCCCGGGGCACCTGGAACGCCATCTGCCTGGCGGACCTCGGGGACACGGGCGCGGCGTTCGTGGCCATGCCGCAGATCCCGCCGCGCAACGTATCGTGGTTCAAGGAAGGCAAGTGGGTGCACTGGGCCAAGATCGCCTTCGAGAAGTACTTCCTGCGCAAGGTGAAAAAGGGCACCACCGAGCCCATCTACGAGAAATACATACTGAAGGCACTGGGCATTAACCGTCTGCGGCATGACGACGGGCTTTGAGGCCGGATGGCCATGGGTCCGGCGGGACGCGGCCGCCGGGCCCACGATCCCAATTGTCGCGGTTTGACCGGCACGGCCTCGATAACGGATTCTCCCTTGAAGGGCAGAGACCTTCCGGGGGGGTTCCTGCAGGCGGAGCCAATGGAATGACTCGGAAAACGTGGGACCAAGCGTTCCAGAAGGAGGCAGCGGTGAAGCGGATGATCGGAGGCGGGACCCTTGTTGCCGGCTTGATGATGGCCTTACCCACAGGGGCGGAGGAGATGCCCGAGCGCGAGAAGGCCGCCAAGGAGGCTGCGAACGCCCTCATGAAGGAGCTCGGGGGCGAGCTCCAGGCGGCCATGGAGGAAGGCGGTCCTACCGAGGCCGTCAAGGTGTGCACCCAGAAGGCACCCCGGATCACCGCCCGCCTGTCCCGCGAGCGCGGCTGGCAGGTGACCCGCGTCTCCAACGATTTCCGCAATCCCCTCCTGGGGATGCCGGACCCCTGGGAGCAGGAGGTCCTGAACGAGCTTGAGAGCCGGGCCGCGGAGGGCGAGTCCCTGAAAGGGATGGGCTACGGGGAGGTGGTGGACGAGCCGGAGGGCAAGTTCTACCGCTACATGCAGGCCATCCCCACCCAAGAGATGTGCGTCGCCTGCCACGGCCCCGAGGACCAGCTGGACCCGACGGTGCGCGAGAGCCTGGAGGAGCGCTATCCCCACGACCGGGCTACCGGTTTCCAGCCCGGGGACCTGCGGGGGGCCTTCAGCATCAAGCAGCCGGTGGAGGAGTGAAGCCCGGTGACCACCTGAGGTTCGCGGTTCGTCCGGGCCTGACCCGGACCGCCGCAAGGAGGGCCCCATGCCCGGCCGGAGACCGGAATCCCCGAGCTTTTACTACGGGTGGCTGCCCCGCCTGATCTCCGGCCTCCTGGTGGTGGCGGTGGTCGGGGTGGGGCTGGCCGCCCCCTGGCTGTGGATGGCGCGCGGCG
Source organism: Thiohalorhabdus sp. (assembly GCF_046545655.1). Lineage (NCBI taxonomy): Bacteria > Pseudomonadati > Pseudomonadota > Gammaproteobacteria > Thiohalorhabdales > Thiohalorhabdaceae > Thiohalorhabdus > Thiohalorhabdus sp. The sequence continues at coordinate 34,957 of NZ_JBKGZG010000013.1, forward strand.
GGGTGGGCGTGGTCCTGCCCTGGCTGGCCATTCTCTGGGGGCTGGCGGCCGGGTTCGCCCATGCCCTGGACTTCATTCCCGCCCGGCCCCTTCCGCGGCTCCTCCTGGGCCCGGGACCGGCCTGGATTCTGCTGCTCGGGGGGCTCCTTTGGATGCTGGTTCTGAGCGGGGCCCCGCCCGGGAGGTCCGGATGAGGACTACTTGACGCCCATCAAACGAAAGGGGGATAAGGAGGGTCTACACTTTAAGCCACCACACGGATCACGCGGCAAGAGGGGACGCAACATGGCCCATATCGTCATTCTGGGCGCGGGTACGGGCGGACTGCCCGCGGCCTACGAGATGCGGGAAGCGCTCGGCAAGGAGCACGAGGTCACCCTCATCAACGCCACCGACTACTTCCAGTTCGTGCCCTCCAACCCGTGGGCGGCGGTGGGGTGGCGGGACCGGGAGGGCATCACCTTCCCCATGCGGCCGTACCTGGAGAAGCACGGCATCGGTTTCATCGCCCAGCCCGTGACCCGGATCGAGGCCCCGGAGAACCGGCTGCACCTGGCCGACGGGGAGACCGTCGACTACGACTACTTGGTGATCACCACCGGCCCCAAGCTCAACTTCGAGGCCATCGAGGGCCTGGGCCCCAACGGCCACACCCAGTCCGTGTGCACCATCGACCACGCCGATCAGGCCTGGCGGGCCTACCAGGAATTCGTGGAGAACCCCGGTCCGGCGGTGGTGGGTGCGGTGCAGGGGGCGAGCTGCTTCGGGCCGGCCTACGAGTTCGCGGCGATCCTCCACCGGGACCTGGCCAAGCGCAAGATCCGGGACCAGGTGCCCATCACCTTCGTCACCAGCGAGCCCTACATCGGCCACCTGGGCCTGGGCGGGGTGGGCGACTCCAAGGGCATGCTGGAGCACGAGATGCGCCAGCGCCACATCAACTGGATCACCAACGCCAGCGTGACCAAGGTGGAAGACGGCACCATGCACGTGGCCGAGCACGACGAGAGCGGCGAGGTCAAAAAGGAGCACGAGCTGCCGTTCAGCTACTCCATGATGCTGCCGTCGTTCGTGGGCGTGGACCCGGTGGCGGAGGTTCCGGACCTGTGCAATCCCAAGGGCTTCGTCAAGGTGGACGAGCACCAGCGCAGCCCGGCGTACCCCAACATCTTCTCCGCGGGGGTGTGCATCGCCATCCCGCCGGTGGAGTCCACGCCGGTTCCCACCGGGGCGCCCAAGACCGGGTACATGATCGAATCCATGGTCTGCGCCATCGTGCACAACATCCAGGCGGAGCTGGAGGGCGGCACGGCGGACGCCCGGGGCACCTGGAACGCCATCTGCCTGGCGGACCTCGGGGACACGGGCGCGGCGTTCGTGGCCATGCCGCAGATCCCGCCGCGCAACGTATCGTGGTTCAAGGAAGGCAAGTGGGTGCACTGGGCCAAGATCGCCTTCGAGAAGTACTTCCTGCGCAAGGTGAAAAAGGGCACCACCGAGCCCATCTACGAGAAATACATACTGAAGGCACTGGGCATTAACCGGCTCAAGGACAAGGAGACCGGCTGATCCCGGCCCGCGTACGGACCACCCGGAGGCCGGCCCCGCAATGGGGCCGGCCTTTTTTGCCTGTTAGTGGTACCCCGTGTCTCTGGTGACCTTGCCCCGGAACACCCAGTAGGACCAGGCCGAGTAGCCCAGAATGACCGGCAGCAAGATGGCCAGGCCGATCAGGGTGAAGCCCTGGCTCGACGGGTGGGCCGCCGCGTTCTCGATGGACAGGTCCGGCGGGACGATCCGCGGCCACAGGCCGATGAGCAGGCCGATGTAGCCCAGGCCGAACAAGGCCAGGGACAGGAGGAAGGGCCACGCTTCTCGCCCCTCCTGCACGGACCGCCACAGCAGCCAGGACGTGACCACCACCAGCACCGGCAGGGGCACCAGCCAGAGGGCGTCGGGGAAGGTGAACCAGCGTTCCAGGACTCGGGTGTGCAGGAACGGCATCCACACGCTCACCAGCGCCAGGAAGATGATGACCAGCATGGCCAGCGGCCGGGCGAAGGTAAAGGCCAGCTGCTGCACCTCGCCCTCGGCCTTGAGGATCACCCAGGTGGCCCCCAGCAGGGCGTAGCCGCAGACCAGGGCGAAGCCCGTCATCACCGTGAAGGGGGCGAACCACTCGAGGGGCCCGCCAACGTACTGGCCGTCCTCCAGGGGCAGGCCTCGGACGATGGCCCCCAGGATCACCCCCTGCGCGAAGGCGGCGACGATGGAGCCCACCATGAAGGACAGGCCCCACAGCCGCCGTGAGCGCCCCGCCTTGAAGCGGAACTCGAAGGACACCCCGCGAAAGATCAGGGCGATCAGCATCAGGATGACCGGCAGGTACAGGGCCGACAGCACCAGGGAATAGGCCCGGGGGAAGGCCGCCAGCAGGCCGGCGCCGCCGAGCACCAGCCAGGTCTCGTTGCCGTCCCATATGGGGGCGGCGGTGTTCATCATCAGGTCGCGGTCGTCCTCGTTGTCCACGAAGGGCATGATGACGCCGATGCCCAGCACGAAGCCGTCCAACAGGACATACATGATGACGCCCAGGCCGATGACCCCGAACCAGATGTAGGGCAGGAGCTCGATCACCTCAGCCCTCCTCGGCGGTGTCGTTGGATGCGGAAATGGGCCGTCCAGGGGCCCCGCGGGGGGCCTCGGGGGCCGGGCGCCGGATCCCCTTCCGGATCAGCCGAAGCATGTACCAGATCCCCGCGCCGAACACCACGAAGTAGACCAGGACGAACACCGTGAGGGAGGTGGCCACGCTGGCGGCTCCCACGGCCGAATGGGCATCCGCCGTGCGCAGCAGGCCCTGGATCACCCAGGGCTGCCGCCCGATCTCGGTGGTGTACCAGCCCATGAGGATGGCCACGAGCCCGGAAGGGGCCATGACGATCCAGGCGCGGTGCAGCCCCGTCGCGCGCTCCAGTCGGCCGCGCCACGCCGCCCACGCGCTCCCCCACGCCACCACCAGCATGAGCACCCCCAGGGCCACCATGATCCGGAAGGACCAGAACACCGGTTGCACGGGCGGTCGGTCCTCCGGGGCGAAGTCCTTGAGGCCCGTGACCTCCCCGTCCAGATCGTGCTTGAGGATCAGGCTGCCCAGCTTGGGGACGGCCACCTCGTAGTGGTTCTCCTCGGCTTTTTCGTCCGGCCACGCCGCCAGCACCAGCGGCGCGCCGCGGTGGGTCTCCCAGTGCCCCTCCATGGCCGCCAGCTTGGCCGGCTGGTGCTCCACCACGAACAGGCCGTGGAGGTCCCCCGCCACGATCTGCGCCGGGACCACCAGCGCCGTGAAGGCCGTGGCGAGCTTCAGCATGCGCAGAGATTCCGCCCGGTGGCGGTCCCGGCGCAGGTACCACGCCGACACGCCGCCCACGAAGAAGGCGGTGGCGAGGAAGGCCGCCAGGACCATGTGGACGAAGCGGTAGGGGAAGGAGGGGTTGAAGACGATCTCGAACCAGTCCACCGGCATGAACACGCCGTCCTCCAGGGCGTAGCCCGCCGGGGAGTGCATCCAGCTGTTGGCGGACAGAATCCAGAAGGCCGAGATCAGGGTCCCCAGGGCCACCATGCAGGTGGAGAAGAAATGCAACCGGGGCGATACCCGGCGCCAGCCGAACAGCATCACCCCCAGGAAGGTGGCCTCCAGGAAGAAGGCGGTGAGCACCTCGTAGCTCAGCAGGGGCCCGAGGATGTTCCCCGCGGCGTCGGTGAGCCGGCTCCAGTTGGTGCCGAACTGGAAGCTCATGACGATGCCCGACACCACCCCCATGCCGAAGCTCAGGGCGAAGATCTTGAGCCAATAGAAGTACAGGTCCAGATAGACCTGCTCCCGCTTCCAGAAATGGGCCGCCTGCAGGAAGGCCAGCCAGCACGCCAGGCCGATGGTGAGCGCCGGGAAGAGGATGTGGAAGGAGACCACGAACCCGAACTGGATGCGGGACAGCATCAGCGCGTCGAGCATGCCGCTCTCCATCCGCTTGTGGCCGAAGCGGGAATCGTACGGACCCCGCCCTCCGGGGCTGACGGTCTACCCGTGGTCGGGCTGGCCCCCACCGTGGGTCGGATAGGCTAGCTTCCGACCATGGCAAGGGGGCCCCGCCTTGCCAATCCGGGTTGTTCTTTACGTCGGGGAGCTCCTCCGGGCCAAATGGTAGGAGGGTGCGGATTCGGCAACCGTCGGGAGATAACCATGGGCAAGGCGCACAACCTCGGCTTCCCGCGCATCGGCGCGCACCGGGAGATGAAAAAGGCGGTGGAAGCCTACTGGTCCGGCGAGAGCAGCCGGGAGGATCTGGAGCAAACCGGCCGCGACCTGCGCGCCCGGCACTGGCAGCGGCAGGCGGAGGCCGGCCTGAACTACGTGCCAGTGGGCGACTTCTCCTGGTACGACCACATGCTGGAGACGAGCTGCCTGTTGGGCGCCGTGCCGGAGCGCTTCGGCACGGTGCACGGCAACGTCGACCTGGACACCTTCTTCCGCATGGCCCGGGGCCGGTCCGCGGACGGCGTGGAGACCACGCCCTGCGAGATGACCAAGTGGTTCGACACCAACTACCACTACCTGGTCCCCGAGCTGCACGCCGACATGGCCTTCGAGATCAGCTCCGAGCGCCTGTTCAGCGAGACCCGGGAGGCCCTGGACCAGGGCTACAACCCCAAGCCCGTGCTGGTGGGGCCGCTCACCTGGCTGTGGCTGGGCAAGATCAAGGGCGGGGACTTCGACAAGCTCGGCCTGCTCGACCGCCTCCTGCCGGCCTACGAGCGCATCCTGGAGCGCCTCGCCGGCCAGGGCGTCGAGTGGGTGCAGGTGGACGAGCCCATCCTGGTGCTGGACCTGCCGGAGGCATGGCGCGCGGCCTATACCCGCGCCTACAACCGGCTCACCGGGCGGGGACCGAAGGTGCTGGTGGCCACGTACTTCGGCGCCCTGGGCGACAACCGGGACCTGGTGGCCTCCGCTCCGGTGGACGCCCTCCACGTGGACGGCGTGCGCGGTGCCGCCGAGCTGGAGGCGGTGGCCGGGCGCCTGCCCGCCGGCACCATCCTCTCCGCGGGGGTCATCGACGGCCGCAACATCTGGCGGACCGACCTGGAGGGGGCCCTGGAGCGGCTCCGGCCCCTGGAGCAGATCCTGGGGAACGAGCGCCTCTGGGTGGCCCCGTCCTGCTCCCTCCTGCACGTTCCGGTGGACCTGGCGGAGGAAACCGGCCTCGACGGGGAGCTCAAGGGCTGGCTGGCCTTCGCCGCGCAAAAGCTGGAGGAGATTGCGACCCTGAGGGGGGCCCTGAACGAGGGGAGGGAGGCGGTCGCCGAGGCCCTGGACGCCAGCTCCGCGGCGGTCGCCTCCCGGCGGCGGTCGGCCCGGACCCGCAGCCCGGAGGTGCGCGACCGGGTCGCCGGATTGACTCCGGAGATGACCCGGCGGGGCAGCTCCTACTCGGAGCGCCGGCCGCGCCAGCGGGCCAATCTGGACCTGCCGGAGCTGCCCACCACCACCATCGGCTCCTTCCCGCAGACCTCGGAGATCCGTCAGGCCCGGCGCGACTTCAGGGCGGGGCGGCTGCCCGAGGACGGCTACACCCAGGCCATGCGCGACGCCATTGCCAGCGATGTGCGCATCCAGGAGGAGATCGGACTGGACATGCTCGTCCATGGCGAGCCCGAGCGCAGCGACATGGTGGAGTACTTCGGCCAGCGGCTGGAGGGCTATGCCTTCACCACGAACGGCTGGGTGCAGAGCTACGGTTCCCGCTGCGTGCGGCCGCCGGTGATCTTCGGCGACGTGGCCCGCCCGGCGCCCATGACGGTGGACTGGTCCGTGTACGCCCAGTCGCTCACCGACAAGCCCATGAAGGGGATGCTCACCGGGCCGGTGACCCTGCTGCAGTGGTCCTTCGTGCGGGACGACCAGCCCCGGGCCGAGACGGCCCGCCAGATCGCCCTGGCCCTGCGCGAGGAGGTGGCCGATCTGGAGGCCGCCGGCCTGCGGGCCATCCAGGTGGACGAGCCGGCCCTGCGCGAGGGTCTGCCGCTGCGGTGCGGCGAATGGGGCGACTACCTGGACTGGGCGGTGGAAAGCTTCCGCATCGCTACCAGTGGCGTCGGCGACGCCACCCAGATCCACACCCACATGTGCTACGCCGAGTTCAACGACATCATCGAGGCCATCGCCGCCCTGGACGCGGACGTCATCTCGGTGGAGGCTTCCCGCTCGGATATGGAGCTGCTGGAGGTGTTCCGGGAGTACGCGTACCCCAACGAGATCGGCCCCGGCGTCTACGACATCCACTCGCCGCGCATCCCCTCCGCCGAGGAGATGGTGGGCCTGCTGGAGAAGGCCGAGCGGGTGATCCCGCGGGACCGGTTGTGGGTGAACCCGGACTGCGGCCTCAAGACCCGGGGCTGGGCGGAGGTGCGCCCGGCGCTGGAGAATATGGTGGAGGCCGCGCGCCGGATGCGGGAGCCCCTGCCCGTGCGCTGAGCGCAGGCTGCCCGGCGCCCCGGGGTCGCTGGGTCCCGGCTGCCGGCCTCACGCCCGTTCCCGCAAGCCGAGGTGCTCGGCCAGATCTTCCAGATGGTCTTCCCGCACGCCGATGGCCCGCAGGCCCTCCCAGGTTCTTGCCACGTACTCGGTGTTGGGGCCCGACCGGCCCCTGGCCCGCCGGACGATGGCGGCGGCCTGCGGCGCGGAGAGGTCGAGCCGGCAGCGGGGGTGCTCCGGGTTGGCCACGTAGGTCAGGGCGGTCTCCGCGCGGCCGCCGACCGAAACGGGCAGCCAGGCCCGCTCGTACACGGAGTCCCCCAGCTCGCGCCGGTCCAGGTAGGCCTGGACCTCCGCCTCCCGTTCGGGGGCGACGCGGAAGGCCAGCCCTCGGCAGACGCCGTCCTCGGCGGGGACAAGCCCCAGGACGAGGCCCGGGTACTCCCAGGTCCCGCGGTGGTCGTGGGTGTAGACGCAGAAGCGGCGGGCGAATCCCCGGAGTGTGGCCACATGCGCCTCCTCAAACGGGAATCCCGGGTTCCAGACCAGACTGCCGAAACCGAAGACCCACATGGAGAAACGCCTCGCTGCTGCTGGGGAGCGGCTCCCTCCCCGTTGCCTTGTGCCCGGGAAACGCAGTCTAGCCCGTCAGGGGCGAGGTGTCAGGGGGGTTGGGGGTAGGGAGCGCGAACAGGCCCGCCATTTGGCGGGCCTGTTCGGGTGGTCGCGGCCGGGACGGCCGCTCCTACTGCTGGTGGTAGAGCTTGCCGCCCGTTTCCAGGAACTCCTCGGCCTTCTCCTTCATGCCCTCCTCCAGGGCGGTCTCGCTGTCCACGCCCTGGGCCGCGGCGTAGTCGCGCACTTCCTGGGTGATCTTCATGGAGCAGAAGTGCGGGCCGCACATGGAGCAGAAGTGGGCCACCTTGGCGGAGTCCTGGGGCAGGGTCTCGTCGTGGAGCTCCTTGGCCTTGTCCGGATCCAGCCCCAGGTTGAACTGGTCCTCCCAGCGGAACTCGAAGCGCGCCTTGCTGAGCGCGTTGTCGCGCACCTGGGCGCCGGGGAAGCCCTTGGCCAGGTCGGCGGCGTGGGCGGCGATCTTGTAGGTGACGATGCCCTCGCGCACGTCGTGCTTGTTGGGCAGGCCCAGGTGCTCCTTGGGCGTCACGTAGCAGAGCATGGCCGTGCCGTACCAGCCGATGTTGGCGGCGCCGATGCCGGAGGTGATGTGGTCGTAGCCGGGGGCGATGTCCGTGGTCAGCGGGCCCAGGGTGTAGAAGGGCGCCTCGCTGCAGTCCGCCAGCTCCGCCTCCATGTTCTCCTTGATGCGCTGCATGGGCACATGGCCCGGTCCCTCGATCATCACCTGGCAGTCGTTGGCCCAGGCGCGCTCGGTGAGCTCGCCGAGGGTGCGAAGCTCGGCCATCTGCGCCTCGTCGTTGGCGTCGAACACCGAGCCCGGGCGCAGGCCGTCGCCCAGGGAGAAGGCCACGTCGTAGGCCTTCATGATCTCGCAGATCTCGTCGAAGCGCTCGTAGAGGAACGACTCCCGGTGGTGGGCCAGGCACCACTTGGCCATGATGGAGCCGCCGCGCGAGACGATGCCGGTCTTGCGCTTGGCGGTCATGGGCACGTAGGGCAGGCGCACGCCGGCGTGGATGGTGAAATAGTCCACGCCCTGCTCGGCCTGCTCGATGAGGGTGTCGCGGAACAGCTCCCAGGTGAGCTCCTCGGCCTTGCCGTCCACCTTCTCCAGGGCCTGGTACATGGGCACCGTGCCGATGGGCACCGGGCTGTTGCGCAGGATCCACTCGCGGGTCTCGTGGATGTGCTTGCCGGTGGACAGGTCCATGACCGTGTCCGCGCCCCAGCGGATGGCCCAGATCATCTTCTCCACCTCCTCGTCGATGGAGGAGGTCACCGCCGAGTTGCCGAGGTTGGCGTTCACCTTCACCCGGAAGTTGCGGCCGATGGCCATGGGCTCCGATTCCGGGTGGTTGATGTTGGCGGGGATGATGGCGCGGCCGGCCGCCACCTCCTGGCGGACGAGCTCCGGCGTGAATTCCTCCGGGAGCTGGGCGCCGAAGGCCTCCCCGGGGTGCTGGGCCAGCAGCCCGGCGGTCTCGTAGGCCTCGCGCATCTCGGCCAGGCGGTTGTTCTCCCGGATGGCCACGTACTCCATCTCCGGGGTGACGATGCCGCGGCGGGCGTAGTGCATCTGGGTGACGTTGGCGCCCTCCGTGGCCCGGCGCGGTGTGCGCAGGTGGGCAAAGCGCAGCCCGGCGGTGGCCGGGTCGGCGCGCCGTTCGGCACCGAAGGCGGAGGTGGGGCCATCGAGCTCCGCGCTGTCGCCGCGCTCGGCGATCCAGGCGGCGCGCACGTCCGGCAGGCCCTGGCGCAGGTCGATGTCGGCGTCCGGGTCGGTGTAGGGCCCGGAGGTGTCGTAGACGGTGATGGGCGGGTTGTCCTCGGCGCCGAACTGGGTGGGCGTGGGCGACTGCGCGATCTCGCGCATGGGCACGCGCAGATCGGGGCGGCTGCCGGTGACGTGGATCTTGCGGCTGCCGGCGAAGGGCCGACGGACCTCGTCCGCTACGCGGGCGGGGCCCTGCTGCAGGGCTTCGGTATGGGTGCTCATGGCTGCTTCCTCCCCCGGCCGGACAAGCCGGCGGCTCGTAAACGCGGTTGCGGACAAGGAGGAAGCCGGTGTGGCCGCTGGGCGGGCGGAATACGGCAGGGGCGGAACGGGGACGAAAGGGCCCGGGTGAGGCCGCGAAACGAAGCCGTACGGTTGCCGCACTCTCCCTGCGCCGGTATTACCCGGTTCAGGTTCCAAGGGTCGTCCCGCCCAGAAGCCTGCAGAGAACCTGTTGCGGAGGCCGTCTGCTGCGTTGCGCACTGCTCGCTCCTTCAGCTACCTGATTAGGTATGCTTCAGTCGCTGCGCGGTGCGTGCTCTTCAGCGCGCCCGCCAAGACTTTGCTTGGCGAAACGGAGCGGCGGTGTGTGCCTTGCAGCCGGCCTTCCTTTCGACGGTTCTCAGCAGGCTTCGTGGGACCTCTCAGCCGGTCGCACCGGCTCCCCCGAGTGGTAGCCGCCCATGTTGCCGCAGCCTTTTGTCCTAGGCAAGCAGGTCCCCGACCGAGGTGGAACCGTGGGGTACGCGAAGAGGGCACCGATGCAGTCGGGACCAAGGGGCACCTGGCGCGGCGCGCAGGAGCGGCGTTCAAGTGCGCCCGCGGTCAGTGTCCCCCGTGCTCGCCCTGCGCGGGGCCGCCACCGGGGAGGTCGGCCACCAGGTCCCGTTCAATTTCCCCGAAGCGCCGGATCTCCCCGCCGTGCTCGGCCGCGAACGCCTCGGCCTGGGACCGGTCGGCGAAGGGGGCCAGGGTGGGGCCCATGGCGCCACGGCGGTCGCTGCCCACCACATAGTGGGCTTCGCGCGCCGGGATCCAGGCGGCCTCTTTTTCCGCGTGGGGACGCTCCCAGTCGACCCGGGCCATGTCGTGCACGTACATGCCGGCGATCTGGTGGTCCCGCGGGCCGTCCTCTTCCAGGAGGTAGGCGAAGAAGTCGCGGGTGGAGCAGAAGTGCTCCGGGCCTTCCCGGTCCTGAAGGAAGATCTGGGCCTTGGGGCCCGGGTAGTCCACCACCGTCATGCCGCATACCGCGCAAGCGGCGGAGCGGTCGGGGGCCTGCGGCTCCGGGGGTGGGGCCTCCTGTCCACCGCCGCTGCAGGCGGTCAGGAGGAGAAAGAAAAGCAAAGACCAGATGGGGCGCATCACGATGGGCTCCTTGCCCTCCCGGGGCTTGCTCGTTCGCTGCCCCCGCTCACCGGGGGCGCATGCAAATAAGAGGGGCCGGCCCTAGGCCGATTCCCCCCGGTTGAACAGCCAGGCGGCCAGGGCCAGGGGCACCCCCGTCCAGGCAGCCAGGACCCCGAGGAGCAGCGACCGGGAGAACAGGGCCTCCGGGACCACCGACGCCAGCCCGGAGCTCAGCGCCACGGCATCGAAGCCGGTCAGGTTGAGCAGCCGGTACGCGTCCGCCGGGTTGAGCAGCAGGAGGTAGGGGAACACCCCGCCGCCGATGGCGCCCTCCGTGGCCACCAGCAGGCCCAGCAAGAGGAGGTCGAAGATCAGCACGAAGATGAGCCATAGCAACAGCGCCAGGCCCGCGGCGCGCGTCTTCTCGGCCACGGCCGCCGAGACCACGTAGGCCAGGCTCTGGAAGGCCAGGGCCAGGAGGATGGAACTGGCCACGAACAGGGCGAAGGCCGACCAGGCGCCGGGCTCCCGGGCCTCGGGCGCGAGCACCGCCAGCAGGGCGCCGGCCACGGAGAAGCCCAGGAGGATGGACAGGGAAAGCACGGCCGCCTGTCCCAGGAACTTGCCAACGAAGATCTGCCAGCGCTGCAGGGGGTGCCCCAGCAGCAGGAGCAGGGTGCCGGCCTCCCGCTCGCCCACGATGGCCCCGTAGCACAGCACTAGGGCGATCAGGGGAATCAGGTAGATGGCCAGGCTGGTGAGGCTGGCGATGGTCACGCCCATGGGGGTGAAGCCTACTTGGCCGCTCGGCGCCGAGCCGAAGTAGGCCAGTCCCAGGGCCAGCAGGGCCAGCATGAGCGACACCGCCAGCACCCAGCGGTTGCGGATGCCGTCGCGAAGCTCCTTCCGGGCCAGAGCGAGAATCGGGCTCATCGCACTTCCTATCCGGTTCGGTCGGGGAGGGGGCCGCATTCCTCTCCCAAGGGGCTGCGGGGACGGCCGGACGCCGCGACAAATGCGCTACCGCGGGAAGTCCCGGCCGGTAGCCGCTCCCATAAGAGCGCTGGCATGGGGAAGCGGGCCATCAACGGGCGCCCTCTCCGGCGAGGCCGAAATGGCTGTAGATGTCCGGCAGCGAGGGCGGGGCCATGTCCACGTCCTGGACGCGCTCTCCCGCGGCGGTGACCTCCCGCAGCACTGCTAGCTTCCGCTTCTCGCCGCAGGTCACGGTCAGCCCGGTGCCGTCCGGCTCAGCCGTGACCCCCTCCATGGCGGCGAGCGCCGCTTTCAGGCCCCCCAAGCCTTCCCCGTGGACCCGGATGCGGAGCCGCAGCCCCGTCCGTCGGCGCAGCTCGCGAAGGCCCCCCTGGGCGAGCAACTGCCCCCGCCCGAGTATGGCCAGGGTGTCGGCCCGGTCCTCGATCTCGGCGAGGATGTGGGAGGAGAGGATCACGGTAGTGCCGCCCGCGCGGAGGGCTCCCAGGCGGGCGTAGAGCTCCTCGGTGGCCTGGGGGTCCAGGCCCACCGTAGGCTCGTCGAGCATCAGGAGATCGGGCTCGCCCAGCAGCGCCTGGGCTAGGCCCAGGCGCTGGCGCATGCCCTTGGAATAGGTGCGCACCTTGCGGTCGGCGGCGTGGGCGAGGCCCATCTCTTCCAGCATGGCCCCGCACTGGTGCCGATCCACACCCTTCAGGTCGGCGTAGAAGGCAAGCACCTCGGCACCCGTGAGCTGGTCGTAGAAGGCCACGTTCTCCGGCAGATAGCCCACCCGGCGACGGATGCGGGCCCCCTCGGCCCCCCGCGGCTCGCCGCCGAGCAGCCGCACCCGCCCCGTGGTGGGGGCGAGGATGCCGAGCAGCATCTTCATGACCGTGGTCTTGCCGGCGGCGTTGTGGCCGAGCAGGCCCAGGATCCGGCCCCGGGGGATGGTCAGATCCATCTCTCGCACTGCCTCCAACCGCCCGAAGCGCTTGCCGACTCCCTCCAGCTCGGCGGCCGGCGATTCCGGTTGCCGGGTGCGGTTCATGGGGCCACTCCTCCCGGATCCATGAGGGGGTGGCGGTCGGTGACGCCGGGGCCGCGCAGGGCGGGGAACTGCTGCTGGATCCAGCGCAGGCTCTGCACCGCCGGGCTGTTCATGAGGATACGGACCAGGGGGTACTTCCAGATGAGCTTGTCCACCAAGTCGTTGGGGCGGTAGGGCACGTCGCCGATGCCGTCGCCGTCGGTGTCCCAGCCCAGGTAGTCGCTCCAGTAGTTGCCCCGCCCGTCCCGCGACCACTCCTGCTCGCGGTTGCCCACGTACTTCACCTGGTTGCGGGAGTGCAGGAAGGCGTTCTCATGGATGCGGTTGTGGAAGGAACCGGCTGTGAGGTGGATGCCCACCTCACAGCCCCGGAAGCGGTTGTGGTGGAGGTCGTTGCGCTGGGCGTTGTAGACGAAGACGCACTTCTCCGGGCCCGGGGCCACGCGGTTGTGGTGGATGGCGCTCTGTTTCACGTAGTTGAGCAGGAGGCCGTAGTCCTCGTCGCCCGCGGAGCGGTTGTGGTGGACCTCCAGGTTGTCCGACATCATCAGGGCGTAGCCGGCCCGGGTGTCATGGGTGCGATTGTTGGTCACCTCATTGCGGTGGGAGTACATGTAGTGGACTCCGTAGCGGAGGTGGTGGAGGTGGTTGTCGTGGAGCACGTTGCCGCCGTGGGAAACCTCGATGTAGATGCCGTCGCGGGTCTCCCAGATCTCGTTGCCCGTGACCAGGCCGCCGGAGACGCTCCAGAGCTGGATGCCGTTGCCGCGATCCGGGGAGACCACCTCGGTGTTGCCGTGGATGCGGTTGTCGCGGATCACCGGGGAGGCGGCGCCGTCCACCCAGATGCCCCAGGCCGTGCGATCGATGAAGCAGTCCTCGATGCGGGTTCCGGTGGCCGCCTCCTCCACGAAGACGCCGGCGTTCATCTCGTCGAGGTCCATGCCGGAATGGCGGATCTCCAGGCCGCGTAAAGTCACGCCCGGGGCCGCCACCCGGATCACGTCGCCGGAGCCGCCGCCGTCGAGCACCGTGGCCTCCGACCCGGTGAGGGTCAGGGCCTTATCGATCCGCAGATTGTCCACAGCGTGGGTGCCTTTCGGGACGATCAGCGTGTCCCCCTCCGCGGCTCGCTCCACTGCACCCTGCAAGGACTCCCCGGGCTTCGGCCGGAGCTCGGCGCCCCATGCAGAAGAGGCGGCCCCTGCCGCTAGAAGGATCAGGCCGAGGATCGGTGCCGGATTGGGCACTGGCTCGCCTCCGTTGGAAAGACCAATACGTTCAAAGGGGGGCGTTGTAGGAGCGGCCAGTGGCCGCGATCCGGCCACGGAGGCATACCATGTCGCGGCCCGTGGCTGCTCCTACCGGGG
>NZ_JBKGZG010000014.1:0-45078 GCF_046545655.1 Thiohalorhabdus sp.
CTCCTACACCTTGGTTCGGCGGCGGGGCCCGCGCCTACCTCACCACCCCAGCGCCTCCATGAACTCCGGCAGCTTGGCGGTGATCTCGCTCCGCTCGAACAGGCGGTCAGCGCCCTCCGGCCGGACCCGGTCCCAGGTGGCCTTGTCGCCGCCGAAGGCCAGGACGGGCGTGTTGATCATGTACTCCCGGCGGATTCGCTGCAGCTGCTCCACGGGGTCGCCGGCGCCCTGCTCCAGGTCGAGGAGGATGAAGCGGTAGAGCAGGATCTCGTTCCACTCCCCGGCGTCTTCGATGGCGGGGACCACCTCCACCTGCCAGTCCTCCCCGGCCGCCTCCTTGAGCTCGCGGGCGATGGCGTCGTCGGTGGTGACGATGATGAAGCCGGGCTGCAGGCGCCGGCTGATGGTCGGTTGACTCATGGCTGTGCGTCCTCGTTTGGGCCCGACCGGCGCTAGGCACTATCCAGGGCCGGCCGGGCGGCCTCGTGCTCGTCCCGCACGGCGGTGGCCGCCACCGCCTCGGCCCACTCCATCGCCCGCTCGCCCCCCAGCCGGGCGGCGAGCAGGGCCGGGTACGGGGGCAGCCCGGCGCAGGCGGCGCTGCGCGCGGGATCCACTCCTTCGAGGTCGAGGCGGCGGATGCGGCCGTCCTCCGTCTGCACCGTGACCCGGCCCAGGCCCGGAACGCGCCGCTCGGTGAGGAAGGCGTCGCCCTTGAGCTTGATGCCCTCCCGCACCGCCCGGCGGCCCTGGGGCTCCCAGAGCCAGTCCGGGTCCCGCAGCTCCGCGTCGGCCTCGCCCATGGCCCGGGTCTCCGCGGCGGAGCAGGCGTCCGGGGCCACCACCCATCCCAGGGTCCCGGCCACGGCGTGGCGAAAGGCATTTTTCAGGACGTTGGGGGCGGGCGGGGTGGCCACATCGGCCCACGCCCCTATCCCCTCGGCCAGACCGGCGGCCAGAAAGCGCCGGTAGGCCGGCGAGGGGCAGTTCACCGCCGCGGCGAAGCGGGCGGCGGGGAAACGGAGCATAAAGCTGCCCACCAGGACAAGTGCGTTGCCCAGGGTGGCCATGCCGGTTCCGCCGATCTTCCGGCCGCCGCACCACAGGTCGTTGCGGGCCCGGCTCTCCACCGCCAGCCCGAACCGGGCGAAGGTGGCCTCCACCGCGGGCAGCACCCGCCCGTACAGGTCCGTGGGCCGGCCACGCACCCAGTCGCGGGGCACGATGAAGGCGTAGACCCACTGGTCCGGATCCACGTAGACGGCGCCCCCGCCCGTCTCCCGCCGCACCACCTCCAGGCCGGCCGCGCGCCCGGTCATGTCCAGGGAGAGCTCCTCGGCGGCGTCCTGGTGGGGGCCCAGGGAGATGTGGGGCCGATCGGGGCGGACCCAGGCCACGATGGGGGCGTCCCCGGGCGCCATGGCGTGGGCCAGGCCGTGGTAGAAGGCGTGCAGGTCGAAGGGGGCCAGCCGCCCCCCCTCCAGCCAGCGCGCCTCCCCCACCGGCATCCCGCGGGAGCCCGCCTCAGGAGGAGCCGTCGCCGTTCCCCCCGGAGCTCCCGGACTGGTCCTGCTCGTAGAAATACTCGAAGTAGAACTCCCGCCGGTTGATGGCCTGGAGCTGGTCCACTCGGTCGCGCACGCCCTGCCGGATCACGTCCGCGATGGCGTTGCCCTGCTCGCCGTCCAGGATGGTGATGGAGTCGGGCATGTCCTCGTAGACGTCCAGCTGGGTGGCCGGCAGGCCCTCCGGCGGCTGAATGTACATGAGGTAGGAGTCCACCTCGTCGTTCTCGGGGTCCAGCGGGGTCAGGACCACGAAGCCGAAGTAGGCCAGGCGCGCCACCCGGTTGAACTCCTGGATGGTGAGCTTCTGCCCCTTCTGGTACTTGCGCAGCTCGTTCTTCAGC
Organism: Thiohalorhabdus sp.; assembly: GCF_046545655.1. Classification (NCBI taxonomy): domain Bacteria; kingdom Pseudomonadati; phylum Pseudomonadota; class Gammaproteobacteria; order Thiohalorhabdales; family Thiohalorhabdaceae; genus Thiohalorhabdus; species Thiohalorhabdus sp. The sequence continues at coordinate 1,910 of NZ_JBKGZG010000014.1, forward strand.
GAGCCGGTGTCCTGGAGCGGGATCGTCTTGGCCATGGGGATCGCCTGCCTTTTAGTTGATTAGCGAGGTCGGATACACGATTTTCCGGGGGCCGCTCCCCCATGTCAAAACGGCGAAAAAAAAGGCCCCGCCATGGGGCGGGGCCTCGATTCTACCAGGATCGGCGCGCCTAGTCGGTGGCCACCTCCCGCAGGGTTTTCTCCGTATCGCCGGGGGCGTCCATGATGTTGGAGAAGGTGGCCATGGTCAGCTCCGGCCACGACAGGGCGATGCGGAAGCGGCCGTGGAGCATGAAGGCCTTGCCGCCCACCACGTAGAGCTCGTAGGGCAGCGCCGCCACGTGCCGCTGGATCAGCTTGGGGTACCAGCTCGGTACGCCCTGGTTTTCGTCGTTCATGGCCACGCCGAACACGGCCATCTTCCGCTCGGGCATCACCACTTCGTAAACCGGAGCAGTCTCCGCCACCCCCTGGTCCAGGTTGGCCCGGACCGCCTCCACGGCGGCGTCGAAGTCGTCGTGCTCGGCCAGCTCGACGTGGTCCTCGAAATACGGCATGAAGGCCATGTAATGGTAGTGCTCCAGTTCGTCCACCTCGCCGCCGAAGGCCTCGCCGGCCTCCTGGCCGATGCCGCCCAGGGCGTCCTGCAGGCGGTCCTCGGCGTCGCGGGCCTCGTCCTGCACCTCGGGATAGGCGTCCTGGAAGTAGGCGTTGTACAGGTAGGTGGGATTCACGTAGCTGATCTCCAGCGAGCCCTTCTCGGACTCGAACACGCCAATCCGCAGCCCCGCCGCAGGAATGGTGTGGCCCTCCCGGGTGGTGGTGGGCCGCTTCTCGATGGCCTCCAGCAGGGCATCGTCAGTGGCCACCACCACCGCGCGGTCCTCCTTGTCCATGGGGTGGTAGCTCCCCACCACCTCGAAGCCCGCCTCGCCAAGGGCGGATTCCACGTCGGAAACCACCTCGCTCACCTCGCCATCGGGCAGGTGGCTCGCCGCCGTGTAGGGGCTCTTGGCTGCCACGGCGGGGAAGGCAGCCAGCGCGCCGGCCACGAGGGCGGCGCTCAGGGTCAGGATCTTACGCATCTTGGATCACCTTCTGCATTCGGTGAGAGCGTTGTGGGGGACGTCTCAAGCATAAAGGGGCGGCCGCAGCCGCCCCCCCGCCCGTTGCCGCAAAGGGCTAGAAGCGGTAGCCGATGTTGATGCCGACGGAGGTCTCCTCCAGGGCGACCTCGGTGCCCGGCATATCGGGATCGTCGTCCGGTGCCGTGCGGGTCACCTCGGGGGCGTACATGAAGTGGCCGCCCAGCTCCCAGTGGCCGTTGAACTTGTAGTTGGCGCCCACGGTGTAGTGGCTCTCCACCACGCCCGGCAGGATCAGGTTGGCCGAGGCGTCCTCATCCTCGATGGGGGACTCGGCGTAGTTGAAGCCGGCCCGCAGGCTCAGATCCGGCGTGGCGTCCCAGCTCACGCCCAGGGCGTAGACCATCTGGTCGTCCCAGCCCGGATCCATGTCCACGTCCTGCCCGCCGGAGGGGGCCTCCACCTTCAGGTCGTCCATGGTCGCGGACCAGTTGATCCACTTGATGTCCGCGGAGACGTCCAGGGTGGTGAGGGGGCTGTACTTGATGCCCAGGGACGCCTGCTGGGGATAGTCCAGGCCCAGCTTGTAGGTGCCGGCCGGTTGCCCCTGGAAGCCATTCCCTTGGTCCTCCCCAATATCCCCCTGGTCCAGGTTGTACTCCAGGTCGGAGAAGGCCTGCTCGCTCTTGTAGGACAGGCCCACGCTGAGCTGCTCGTTGACGTCGTAGAGGGCCCCCAGGCTCAGGCCAAAGCCGAAGGCCTGAGCGCCACGGCTCAGGTCGAAGTTCTGAATTTCCTCTTGATTGCCATCCCCGTCCGCATCCTCAGCCGTTACATGTTGCTTGAAAGCCACGGACTGGTAATCGATGTTGAGGGCCGCGCCCACCTTCAGGCGATCGTCCACCCGGTAGGCCAGGGTGGGCGCCATCTGCCAGAACTGGATGTTGCTGTATCCGCTCCAGTACATCTGATCCGGGTTACCGTCCCCAGTGAGGTCTTGGGCGGTCATTTCGGTTTGCGGATAGTCCACCCCCAGCCCGGAGGTGCCGTACATGCCGCCGCCGAAGTACCAGTCCGACCCGTCCGCGACCGGGGCGGTCCAGCCGATGGAGGGGACTCCATAGGTCTCGGCGTCGCTGTCCACCTTGTCCCCACCCATGGCGGAGAAATCGGTGGAGCGCTCCGGCATGAAGGCTTCCATGGAGAAGTCGGCGCGCTTGCCGATGGCGGCCATGCCGGCGGGGTTGGTGATGGCGGTCATGGCGCTCTTGGGGGCCGCGGTCACCGCTCCGCCCACGGACTTCTGGTAGGAGCCCACGCCGATGAGCTGGTAGCCGTTGGTGGCGTGGGCGGTAGTGGTGAGGCCAATGGCTCCGCACGCCCCGAGGGCGGCGGAGAGAATCCGGTTGGTCCGCATTAGGTGCTTCCTCCCTTTAACGGGTTGCCCGTTGGTGCTCGTACCGGTTGCTCGTGCCAACAACCAGGGACTTTGATACTACACTGTCCGCGGACCCAAAAATCACAAATTTTTATTGTCTGAAAGGCAAGTTAATCCTTTATATCGAAATATACTTATAAATATTGATTTTATAGAATAATTTTGGTTTGCTACCCGTCAAATTTAAGTCTATTACCGTGTATTAATACGGCAATATTAGGGCATACAATTTGCGACTTTCCCCGGAATTAGGCGCCTTCCCTGTCCGTTTGCCCAAAACAATAAAACGGCGGCCCACGGGCCGCCGTTACGCGCTTCCGGCAGGAAAACCGAACGCTCTACTCGTCGTCTTCCTCTTCCAGCTCGAAGCGGTTGCGGATGGGCTCGCCGCTCATCTGCCGGCGGACCAGCTCCACGTCCGTGTCGTCGAGGGCGAAGGGGAAGGAGCGGATGTCGGTCGGGGGGGAGTCCCCGTAGGGCCGGTTGCAGGCGGAGACTTCCTCGTCGTCCTTACCGGGGCAGCCGCTGGTCTGGAAGGGCTTGCCGGAGTTGATGACCCGCTCCAGGTCCTCCTCGGGGTAGCCGAAGTCCACCACGCGGCCGGCCTTGTCGAAGGTCATGTCGGCGTAGTGGCCCCCGCCGTAGTCGATGAGGAAGCGGCCGAGCTGGACGCGGCGCCACTGGTCCTGGGGCACCGGGTCCCAGTCCTCCATGAGGCTGCCCTGCTCGGGGAAGAAGGCGAACATGTGGTTGTGCCCGCCCAGATCCTTGATCCGCTGGGCCATCTCCAGGATTTCCTGCTCGGTCTCGCCCATGCCGCAGATGAGGTGTGCGCCGAACTTCTCGGGGCCGAAGATCTCGGCGGCCCACTCGATGGCGCGCCAGTACTTCTCCCAGCGGTGGGGGGACTTCACGGTCTTGCCGCGGGTCTTCTCGAAGATCTCCGGGGTCACCGCGTCCAGGGCCACGGTGAAGATGTCGGCGCCGTGATCCTTGAACCGCTGGATGTCCTCCTTCCGCAGGGTGGTGGGGTTGGAGAGGATGGACACCGGCACGTGCGGCACCTCGGCCACCCACTTGTCGAGGATGGTGAAGGAGTCCTCGTCGGAGTTGGGGTGGGTGATCATGGAGATGCACATGCGCTGGAAGGCGCCGCCGTCCTTGCCTTCCTTCACCCGCTGGATGACGTCATCCATCTTGGCCGTGGGCCAGTCCACGCGGATGAAGTTGCGGTCGGCGTAGTCCCGGTCCTCCTCCCGGTGACGCGCCAGGCCGCAGTAGGAGCAGTTGGCCCGGCACCCTTCGGGATAGGTGACCAGCAGGTTCAGGCAGTGGGTGCAGCTCGTCCGGTACATCTGCCCGTCCATGAGCCCCAGCGAGATGGCCGCGGCGGTGGACATCTGGACGTATTCCGGCGAGCGCATCTCCGGCGTCTTGGTGAACAGGTCCGGCTTGTAGAACTGAATCGGCGTCGCCGTCGGTTCGCTCATCGGTGCCTCCTCGTGGATCTATCCGGCAGGCCCGGCGGGGGCCCTTTCGGGGCATGCGGTCTTCATACGACGAAAAACTGAATCGGCGAATCGAAACGCAAACTCATTACCACAGAGCTCGCGGAGAGCTCCTGTTTGTCGCGGCCACTGGCCGCTCCCACAAAGGCCCAGCCACCGGGCGGAAGGATCCCGTGGGAGCGGTCCTTGACCGCGACCCTTTGGGCTCGCTGCAAGTCGCGGTCGCGGACCGCTCCCACAAGCCCCGCCTTCTTTACCCGGCCAGCCCAGGGACCCGGGGCGCCTCGGCCTCCTCCCTAGCGGGAAACGGCCTCTTCCGCTCCGGCCGACGCGCTGAAGTACTCGGAGAAGGCGATCCAGCCGCGCCGGTGGGGGGCGTCGCTGGACGCCTCCGGGCGCCCCCAGATGCGCTCCAGCTCCTCCCGCCGCTCCACACCGCGGGACACGGAGGTCTCGAACTGATCGCGCACGTCCTCCTCGAAGTCCTCCAGGGCCTCGGCGTCCCCTTCCTCCAGGTACTCGGCGGCGGCCTTGCCGGCCCGGTCGCCGGAGATCAGCGCCGCGGGGATGCCGGCCCCGGTGATGGGGTGCGTCAGGCCGGCGGCGTCGCCCACCAGCAGGACCGGGCCCGGGTGGACCATGGGCCGCAGCCCGCCCACCGGGATGGAGCCGCCGGTGCGGCCGAGCAGGCGGTCCCCCACCAGGCCCCGCTCCACCAGCTGGGCGATCAGGCCTTCCAGGGGTCCGCCGAGGTCGTCGCCGTAGCGGCGGTCGATGCCCAGGCCCACGTTCGCCACGTCCCCCTTGGGGAAGAACCAGCCGTAGCCGCCGGGGAAGTCCGGCGACAGGTAGATGTCGGTGTCGGCGTAGGCGTCGAGCAGGGGCAGGGTGTGCTGCCGCGTGTGCACGGTCTTCTGCGGGGGCAGGCCGGCCGCCTGGGCCACCGGGGAGTGGGGACCGTCGGCGCCGATCACCACGCGCGCCCCCACCTCGTACTCCCCGTCCGGCCCCTTGAGCCGGGCCACCCGCCCCTTGGCATCCAGCGCCAGCAGGCGGGTCTCCAGGCGCAGCTCGGCGCCCGCCGCCTCCGCCTCGTCGGCCACCGCCCGGTCCAGGTTGCCCCGGTCGATCATCAGGCCGGGGAAGTCGGATTCTTCACGGTGTCCGGAGGGCAGGAAGGTCTTCATGCCCGTGATCTTCTGCACCAGAACGCCCGGCAGGTTGCCGTGCCGCAGCATGGGGTTGGGCAGGAACTCGGCGCACTGCACCGGCTGCCCCACCTCCTTGCGGCGGTCCACGGCCAGCACCCGGCGGCCCGCGGCGGCCGCGGCCCGGGCCGCGGAGCCCCCGCCGGGGCCGAGGCCCACGACGAGGACGTCGTAGGCGGCGGGCGCGCTCATCCCGAGGCCTCCTCGCCGGAGGGACCCCGGGGTTCACCCTCGCCGAGCGGGCCCAGGGCGTCCTTGACCGGGGTCAGGAAGTCCTCGGGCCGCAGGAGGAGCATCTCCACCTCGGAGCGCTCGAAGAAGCCGTGCACGGCCTCCTCCAGACGGGGCATGGGCAGGTTGCGCAGGGCGGACTCCAGGTCGAAGACCATGCGCTTGGGATTGACGAAGAAGTCGCCGCTGTAGGTGACGTGCTTGATCATGCCGCGGTCCGGCTCCACGGCCACCGCCGCCCGCACCAGGCCCCCGTCGCAGCGGTGGGTGGCCTCCACCACCGTGGCGTCCTCGGCCTGCGCCGGGGAATGGAGGTGGATCCACTCCTCGTCCTCGATCTCCCTCAGGGTCTCGGGGAGCTTGTCCTCCTCCATGGCGTTCAGCTCGCCGGGCTCCAGGTGGATCCCCAGCTCCTCGGCGAAGCCCTCGGCGAGGTTGCGCTTCACCTCGTCCCAGCCGATCTCGCGGCCGCCGAGCACCTCCTTGACGGTGGTGAGGCGCTCGCCGATGTCCTTGATCTGGCGCTTGGAGAGCTTCTCGGGGGCCACCCGCAGGGCGCCGAGCATCTTCTCCAGCTCGGCGTCGATGAGGACGGTGCCCTGGAAAACCACGGAGCTGCCGTCGAAGGCCCCGCCGGTGCCGGAGATCTTGCGGCCGTTCACCTCGATGTCGTTGCGGGGGCGGAAGTGGGCGTCCACTCCCACGCGCTGCAGGCCGGTGGCGGCCGCCCGGCAGATCCGGGCGGAGAGCTCCCCCATGTCCCCGGTGCCGAAGAAGGCGCGGTCGAAGTAGAGCTCCCAGCCCAGATGGAGGGGATCGAAGTAGATGGTGCCGCCGCCGGTGATGCGGCGCTGCACGGCGATGCCGTGCTCGGCGCAGAAGTCCTCCCACACCTCGTGGGCCACCTTCTGGTGGTAGCCCACCAGCACGCAGGGCTCGAAGCGCAGGAAGCGGAGGGTGTTGGGCGAGTGGCCCTCCTGGTGGCTCTCCAGGAGCACCTGATCGAGGGCCATGTTTTCCGCCGCGCCCCGCAGGCCGGTGTCGAGGAGCCGCCAGGTGGGACGGTCAGCCACCGGAGCCCCCTACGCCGTCTCGGCCACGGGGAGGATCTCCTCCCCGACAATCACGGAGCAGCAGGAGGGGGTGGTCTTGTGCTGGATGCCCAGGGTGTCGGCGAGCTCCAGCATGCCATCGGAGGGGAAGGCGATGCCGTCGAGGCCGGCCATGACCGCGTAGGTGTCGGTGACCACGCGCTGCTCCCCGCCGGGCCGGGCGCAGCCCAGCAGCACCGGGGTCTGGCCGCCCATGCGCTGGCGGGCGGCCATGAAGAACCGCCCCACCTCGTTGGGATCGGGGGTCTTGAAGGGCCGGTTGCTGGGGGCAAAGTAGGGCTCGGTGACCACCAGGATCAGGGCGTCCGGGCTGTGCCGGGCGATCATCTCCAGGGCGTTGTACTCGCCGAGGAACTCGCCGTAGTGCAGGCCCAGGACGATGTGCGGGACCACCTTCATGTCGGTCTTCACCAGCGCGGCCACGGACTTCTCGAAGTCCTCCACCGGGCGCTTGAGGTGGTAGACCTTCTGCACCGTCTCTTGAGCACCGATGACGTCAAGCATGGCCACGTCCACGCCGGCCGCGTCCATCTCGGCGGCGTAGTCGTCGTCCACCAGGGCGGTGTGCATGGCGATCTGGAAGTGGGGGTACTTGTCCTTAAGCTTCCGGATGGTGGGGAAGAACCGCGGGTAGTCGATGACGTTCTGGTGGTTGGAGCCGCCGGAGAGCAGCATGCCCCGCGCACCGTCAGGGATGAACTCCTCCTCCACCAGCCGCTCCAGCTCCTCGGGCGTCTCGGCCGGCTGCATCCCCTCCAGGACCTTGGCCTTGCAGTGGTCGCACTGCAGCTTGCACTTCGGCCCCGTCACGGAGACGGCGGGAAAGCGGTTCTTGCCGCAGCCGGCGATCTCGTCGGTCTCGAAGTGCTTGAAGGAGGGCACGTAGAAATTGATATTGGGCTCGTCGCCCGCGGGCATGCGGGTGAGGGTCTCCTGCATCTCGCGGATGAGCCCGTGGTCGAGGTCCAGGTCTTCCAGGGCCTCCACCTGTCCAATGGCGGTCTGCCAGTCGAGCATCGTCGGGTCGCCTCTCGGTCCCAAACCATCGGTGTACGGTCGGCCGGCGCGTCCTCGGCCCCCGCCAATGGACTCGCCCGGAGCCCATTGGCGGGACCCGTCCGGGTCCCTGCCGCCCGTCCTTGCGGAGGGCGCGGGGGAAGTGGGCTTCCCCCCGGCGCGGCCTAGCAGCCGTCGAAGCCGTCCGCGTCCATCTTCTTCTCGAACGCGTCCAGGGCCTCCTGGCCGGTCACCAGGTCACTGGAGTCGCCGTCCCAGTCGGCGGGATTCAGCTTGGCCAGCCAGCCGTCGCCGTAGGGATCGCGGTTCACGAGGCTGGGGTCGTTGGCCACCTGGTCGTTGGTGGCGGTGACGTCCCCGGCCACCGGGCTCTTCACCGGACCCACCCACTTGCCGGATTCCACGGTAGCGGCGGACTTGTCCTTCTTGATGGACTTGCCTTCCTTCTTCGGGGTGTAGGCCACCAGATCACCGGCCAGGGCCGCGGCGAAGGCGGTCATCCCGATGGTGACGGTCCCGTCGTCCTCTTTGCGCGCCCAGACGTTGTTCTCGACGTTGTAGTAGAGGTCTTCCGGAATGTTACATCCGCGAACGGTCCCCATCGACAATCCTCCTATACAGGTACGGGGTGAGACCGGCCTTGGCCGGTGTGCTCGAAAGCTACTGCACGCTCTATCTGCTTCCGGCGAGGGGAGGCGGACCGCCCTCCCCGGAAATTCCGTCCGTCCGGCCGGGTCAGAAGGTGATCAGCTTGTCGCAGGACAGGATGAGGTCCGCCAGCCGCCCGGCGTTGGCGACCTCGTCCACCTCGTCGATAAGCTCTCCGGGCTCCAGCTCGTAGCCGGGCAGCGCCGGCTTGCAGCCGATGAGCTCGACGCCCGCCCGCTTGGCCTCCTGCATGAAGGTGTGAATGTATTTCCCACCTTCCATGGCGGTCAAGTTCTCGGGCACCCCCTTCTGAAGGAGCCGCACGCCTTCCATGGTAAAGAAGATCTTGACGTCACAGTCCATGGCCGCGAGCAGGGACCCCAGGTAGAACGGCGTGGCGCAGCGCTGCGGGGTGCTCGGGCCGCTGGTCATCAGGAAGATGACCAGCTGATCCTCGGCCTCATCGAAATCCATTGGCCAACAACCTCTCCTCGGGACCGGCACCCGCTCAGCGGATGTCGCGGTCGCACTCCCAGCCTTCTTCCTTGGCGCGCCGGCAGAACTCCTCGCAGGCGGCGTCTCCAGTCAGCATGCCCTCCAGGGCGGATTCGGCCCCGTTCACCGGCTCCACCACCGCAATGTAAGCCTCGTAGGGCTCCAGGTTGAGGAGAGTCGGATCCTTCATGATCTCCTCGTTGGGCTCCACGATCACGCAGTCGAAGAAGTTGGGTACAGGGCCGGCCCATTTCCCGGATTCGAGGGTAGCGATCGGCTTGCTGGCCGGCCGCCGGGTCCCCGGCTTGCGCACCCGGGCATGGAGAATCTTGCCGGCGATGGACTGGGAGTAGTCGGTCATGCCCACGGTGAGGTTGCCGTCCTCCTCACGGCGGGCCCAGATCTGGAAGTCCGGATCGTAGTAGAGCTCCGGACGGATCTCGCAACCGTTGCACTCCATGGCCGCCCTCTAAAGACGCGAAAAGCGGGGACCTGTGCAGGTTCCCCGCCTTCCGGATTTCCAGGACTTACGCGACGCCTTTTTCCTTCAGGAGATCCATGGAGTCGCTGATGTTCTCATGGATGCCGAGCTTGCGCGGCGAAAGTCCCATGGCGAGACCGAGCAGCTGGGTGAAGTAGATGATCTTCACGTTGGTCTCGATGCCGAACTCCTTCTCCGCCCGGATCTGGTGCATCTCCAGGCCGGAGTGGCAGGTGGGGCACTCGGTGGCGATCACCTCGGCGCCGGCGTCCTCGGCGGCCTGCAGCAGGTTCAGGACCAGCTGGGTGGAGGTGTCGGCGTCGGAGAGGGTGTGGGCCCCGCCGCAACAGGCGGTCTTCAGGGGGTACTCCACGTTCACGGCGCCGGCGGCCTCCAGGAGGTCGTCCATGAAGTGCGGCCGGTAGGAGGACTCGCTGCCCGGACCCTGGTCCTTCTCGGGGAAGATCTGCCGCGGCCGGGTGTACATGCAGCCGTAGTAGTTGGCGATCTTGATCCCGTTGAGGGATTTCTTGATCTTCTGCTTCATGCCCTCGGGGCCGAGCTCCTCCATGAACCACTCGAGGGCGTGCACGGTGCGCACGTCGCCGTTGTAGACCGGGTCATCGGACTTCTTCGCGAGGTCCTGGACCGTCTCCATGGTCTCGGCGTCGGTGGCGGTCTCGTACTCGGCCTTCTTGAGGTTGTGGTAGCAGCCGTTGCACGGGGCCATCACGGTGTCGTAGCCCTGCTGCTCCGCGGCGATGGCCATGACCCGGGAAGACATGTAGGTCTGCAGCATGGGATGGACGTTCTTGGCCTCCATGGCGCCGCAGCAGCTCCAGTCGGAGACCTCCTCCATCTCCAGGCCGAGCGCCTTCACCAGGGCCTTGGTGGACTTATCGTAAGGGCCGCCGGAGCCCTCCAGGGCGCAGCCCGGATAGTAAGCGACTTTATTAGGCATGCTGCCTGGCCTCCTTCTGCTCCCGGATGTACTCGCGCAGAACCTCACCGGTCTTGCCCCAGGACTTGGTCTTCGGCTTGAACACCGAGGCCATGCCCATGTGCATGAGGTGGGTTAAGGGCAGGTGCTTCACCATGCGCTTGCCCATCTCCACGATCCATTCCTGGAACAGGGACTGGTTGGTCTTCTTGTAGAAATTCTGCAGCACTTCACCGTCCTCGATGCGGCCGCGCTCGAGGATCTGCTCGGTGAACTCCTCGTCGAACAGGGTGGAGTACGTGGTGTCGGTGTACCCGTTCTCCTCCAGCCAGTGCGCGGTGGCCTTCATCACGCCCTCGGGACGCACGTCCTTGGGGCAGATGTTGGTGCACTTGTTGCAGGACACGCACTGCCAGATGATGTCCTTGTCCTTGAGAAGCTCGTCCTTCAGGCCCAGGTTGATCAGGTAGATCCAGTACCGGGGATTGAAGTCGGTGTTGAGCGCGTACACGGTGCAGGAGTTGGTGCAGGAGCCGCACTGCCAGCACCGGTGCACGTTCTCCGCCTGCGGCTGGGCCGCGATCTCCTTGCGGAAGCTCTCATCGTAGTCCGTGAGGTACCGCGGGCGGATCATGGTGTTCCAATGGCCGGAGACGTCCACACCGTCAACGGTGAGGTCCTCCTCCTCCATTATGTTTTCGGCATCGATCAGAGACTTTTCATGAATCGCCATTGCTGACTCCTAGCCAGGCCATCATCCGGTGCGTAGGCCAAAGAAGCGCCCGTGGATGGAAACCCCTTCAGCCCTCGGTCTCGCCCTTCAGGCGCGACCGTCCCTTGAGGCGCTGCTCATCGATTCCCAACAGCTTGCGCACGTGCTCGCTGGGGTCCTCGCTGTTCCCGCCGAAGTCGGTCCGCAGCATGCCCTCCGCCATGGCCTTGATGTACTGCGCGTACACCTGGGCCAGCAGCAGATCGGCCATCAGATCGAGGTCCCGGTAGAAGGCCTGGGCCTCCAGCTGCTCCTTCACCCAGTCCCGCAGGGTGAGGAAGACCCCGGGCTCGCCGCCCGTCGGCAGCCGTTCGATCTGATCGCTGTGCGGGACCAGCTCCCGCAGGGCCCCCGAGTCGGTGTTCACGTCCCAGACCCAGCGGGTCATGAGCGGATACCGCTCGGGGTCGTAGAAATGGAGGAGGTCGGCGGCCAGGTCGCGCCGGGCGCGACAGGCCTTCCCCTCGCAGGGGAGGGCCTCGACGAAGGCCTCCATCCGTTCCTCCAGGTCCCCCTTGCCGTGCAGCAGCTCCCCCACCAGGGAGCGGAAATCAGCGACCTCCATCTCCCGCAGGTGGGGCGCGAGGCGCCGGCGGGCGGAAAACACCCGCTCCAGGACGGTGTCGCGCGCCTCCTCGTCCAGCTGGGAGAGGGCCTCGGGGGCGAGCAGCCTGCCGAACAGCTCGCTCTTCATCTTGAGGGCGGCGACATAGCGCTCCACGCCGCCATCCGCCTCAAGGTTGTCGAAGAGCTGCTGGAGGGCCTGCTCGCAGCGCTGGGGGCTGAGCTCAACCCCCAGCTCCGAGGGCTCCAGGTTCTCCCCGGACCCCTTAGCTTGCCTTCTTCTCAGCCACGCCATTGATGGTCGCTACCGCGCGCAGGGCCGCGGATTGGCCCTCAGCGACGCTGCTGTCGATGTCATTGGGGCCGGTGGCCGCGCCAGCAACGAACACGCCTTCGCGGGTCGTACCCTGCGTGTTGGTGTACATCTCCGCGCGGGCGATGTAGCCGTGCTGCTCCAGGCCGATGCCGAAGGTCTTGGAGATCTCCGGATTGTCGTCCTGCGGGTCCATGCCGATGGCGTGCACCACCATGTCGAACGGGATAATGATGGGCCGCTTGACCAGGGTGTCCTCGCCCTTCACCAGCAGGCGGCCGTCCTCGGAGGTGGTCACCTCGGCGATGCGGGCCTTGACGAACTTGGTCTTAAACTCTTCCTGGGACTTCCAGTAGAACTTGTCCTCGTACAGGCCGAAGGTGCGGATGTCCATGTAGTAGATGTAGACATCCGTCTCCGGGGACAGCTCCTTAATCTCCATGGCCAGGTTGCAGGAGACCGTGCAGCAGATCTTGGAGCACCACTCGCGCCCGATCTGCCGGTCCCGGGAGCCCACGCACAGGAGGATGGCCACCCGCTCGGGCACGCGCCCGTCGGAGGGGCACTTCACCTCGCCGCGGCCCACCATCTGCTCAACCTGGGTGGTGGTCACCACGTCCTCATACATCCCGAAGCCCCACTCCGGCTTGTTGATGGAGTCGAAGTGGGTGAAGCCGGTGCCGAGGACCACAGCGCCCGCGTCCACGGAATCGCCGTTGGACAGCTTGGCGGTGAAACTGCCGGGCTCGCCGTCGAACTGCTCCACCATGGTGGAGGTGTACACGGTCACGTTGGAGTCGTCCTCCACCCGCTTGACCATGCGCCCGATGGCGTCCTTGGCCCACTCCCCGCTGGGGACCAGCTTCGCGTAGCCGGAAAGGATGGGGGCGCCCCCGAGGATGTCTTCCTTCTCCACCAGGGCGACCTTCTTACCGGCGGTGGAGGCGGCGTGCGCCGCCGCCAGGCCAGCCGGACCGCCACCTACGACAAGAACGGTGTCGGACATTTAGTTCGTTCCTCCGTACGCCAGTTCGGGGTTATAGAGATACTCGATGTTGCCCTTCTCCACTTCCTTGAGGTAGGCCTCGAAGTTGGCCTTGGCGTCCGCCCAGGAGATGCCCATCTTCTCGACGAGCTCCTCCACGGGGGAGGCGTGCCACTGCAGCTGCACGATCTTGAACGGATCGGCGCCGCAGGCCAGGGCGGCCAGCTGGACCTCGGCCATGATCGGCACCTGATAGGGCTGGTTGTGCGCCTTACCGATCCACTGGTTCTTGTCCATGGTGGTAATGCAGCCCGTATCGTTGCCGAGCATCACGTCGGCCTGGGCCTCCTCCTGCGCGACCTTGATCTTCCGGTCGATGGTGAAGGACCGGGTGAACTCGCGCTCGGAGATGATGTGGCGGAAGCCGAAGCCGCAGCAGTCGTACCAGGTGGAGTAGTCGATCACCTGGGCCCCGAGGGCCTGAGCCATGGCGGTCCCGATCGCGGTGCGGTTGCCGCCCAGGACGTTGGGGTCGTAGACCGCGTCCTCGTGGATCATCTTGTAGTAGTGGCAGGCGACGTGCATGGTCACCCGGATGTTGCTCATGTCGATGGTCTGCAGCTCCGAGGCGATGCGGTTCCGCATCACGTGCACCCACTCGGAGTAGTGGACCACCTCTTCCGGGATCACCAGCTTGCCGTCCACGGTCCGGCCCAGCTTGTCGAGGATCTTGGTGACCTTCTCGCGCAGCTCGGCGGACTCGATCAGGTACTTGCGGATCTCCTTGTAGTTGCCGAAGGAGGTGCCGCAATGCACCAGGGGATAGAAATAGCCGTCGTCGTAACCGTGCTGCTTGCCGGAGACGTAGGCCTGGTGGAAGTTGCGCAGGAACACCGCCGCGAGAGACTCCACGTTGCCGATGCCGGAGCCGTGGTAGTTCCAGGCGGTGCAGCTGGTCTGGTCGGTCTCGTCCAGGTAGTCCTTGCCCGGCTCGAAACCGAGGTTGTTCATGAGCCACAGCAGGCTGGCCGGGTATCCCGGGATGTTGCCGCACTGGCCGCAGGACTTGTGGTGCCAGAGCTGCTTGGTGGGGATCCGCTTGTTCCAGCCGTAGAGGGTCTCCACGTCGATGGGCTCGTGCTCGTCCTTGATGCGGTGGACAATGATCTCACCGTCCTTCTCGAGCTCCCACATGTGCTCGCGGATGTCGTCCACCCGCTCCTCGTTCTGGTACCGGCGCTTGTCCACCTCCTTGCGGACCCACTCCGTGGCCGCCTGCGCCTCTTGCGGGGACAGGTCGGTGGGCTGGAAGAAGGATCCGTGCCCGGCGATGCCACCCTGATCGGGAGTATTGTGATCGGCCATGATTGCTCTCCTATATATTCGGAAGCAGCTGCTCGGAGCGAAGGCTGACCGGGATCAGTCCTCTTCCTGCTCCTCCAGCCAGTCCTCGTAGTCCTCACGCTTCTCGTCGATGAAATCCTCGATCACGTCGTAGAGGTTCTCATCCATCGTCTCCAGGGAGGAAAGCACGCCCGTCATCTCCCAGATGGTGTACATCTCGACGGAGGTCTTGAGGCTCACCTCCCAGGCCGTCTCCACGGTCTGCAGGGTCTTGACCGGGATGGCGTTGCGGAGGGTCTGCAGATCCCCCTCGACCTTCTGGATGTTCGGGCCCCAGTCGGGGAACGCATCCGGCTGAATCATGTCGGGGGAGAGCTGGTTGCCGGTGGTGATGAGCTTGAGCATCACCCGCCCGAAGGGCCGCAGCACCTGCTTGGCGGACTCGAAGCCGTGCTTGATGGCCACCTCGCGCATGATCATGACCAGACCGCCCGGGCTGTTGCGGAAGGGACACCGCGCCGCGCAGGTCATGCACTGGGCGCACGCCCAGATCTTTTCCTGCATGGCGTTGTAGACCTGCTCCACGTTCTCCGTCCACAGCAGCTGGACGATCTCCCGCGGGGAATAGTCATAGAAGTGCGCGGAGGGGCAAGTGGCGGTGCAAATGCCGCAGTTCAGGCAACCGTTTAGCTCGTGGTCATAACGGAAGTCCTGGGTGATCTCGTTGAATATATCCTGCATCTCGGCGTAGGTTGCCATCGCCTCCACTCCTGTTCGTGGTGATCCTCCAGCCGGATTCCGCCCGCGCGGGGGACGGAAGCCCGACCATTCCGGTCGGGCTTACCTCCGCCTTCTGGCTTCGATTCCCGGACGAATCGGCGAGTTCCCAGACGAATTGTAGTCCTCAGCCCCGGCTAGATAAACAGGGAAATATCGGACTCGCCCGCGAACTCGAAGAAGGTCGCCGCCCCGCCGTAATCGATGCCGTCGATAAAATCTCCCGGATTATAATCGAAGAGATCGACGGTCATCTGGCAGGCAATCATGGTGACCTCGGCCTCCTGGCAAAGATCGCGGAGATCCTCCAGGCTGGCCACCCCCTTTGACTTCATCTTCTTCTTCATCATGGAGGTCGCCATGGACTCCATGCCCGGCAGAACCTGCACCAGGTTCGGGATGGGCATGGGCATCGGCATGGCCGGGTTGCCCAGCGGGCTGACCTTGATGTCCTTGATGTCCTTCTTCAGGAGATTGAGCCCGTAGAAGGTGAAAAAGATCTGCGTCTCGTAGCCAAGCGCGGCCGCGGTGGACGCCAGAATGAAGGGCGGATAGGCCCAGTCCAGCGTACCCTTGGTCGCGATGATGGCGAGCTTCTTTTCTTCGGCCATAGCAGGGTTCCCCTCCCCTAAATACAAAAAAAGAGAGCGCCAATAGCGCCCCCTTCGCTCGCGTTACGCCTTCTTCAGGAAGAAGGTGTACTCGCCGTTGTTCTCGCTATGCTCCAGCAGCTCGTCGCCGGACTGGGAGGCATAGGCTTCGAAGTCCTTCACGGCGCCCGGATCGGTGGCCACGATCTTGAGGACCTCGCCCGAGGACATGTCCTTCAGGGCCTTCTTGGTCCGCAGGATCGGCAGCGGACAGTTCAGACCGCGGGCGTCCAGTTCCTGATTCGCTTCCGGCATTCGCCATCCCTCCTGGTGAAAGCGTTGTGCCCTAAATGCCCGTGAGAATGGGCCAGGTGTATCCAACAGGCAACGCAAATCTTTTGATAAAAGAATAAGGGGGGTTTATTTGTCCCCTTATAACGCTTCTTATGCCTCTTGCGGCGTGGTAATCGGGTACTGGCGGGCCCACCCCTGGATCCCGCCCACCAGGTTGTACACCTCCTGGAAACCGTTCTGCAGGAGGTAGTAGCCCACCTGGGCCGACCGCGCGCCGCTCGCGCAGTACACCACTACCGGGCGGGCCGGGTCCAGCTCCCCGGACCGCACCGGAATCAGGTGCATGGGAATATGGACCATTCCGGGGATCACCCCCCGCTGCACCTCGCCGTCATTCCGAACGTCCACCAGCTGCGGTGACTCCCCGGACCACTCCTGGAGCTCCTGCGGGGAGATCTCGCGCAAAGATCCCATAGGTGCATCCACCCTTCATTCGAGATTCGGAAGGTTACCAAATTCTGATGCTGAGACCGCACAAGGGCCCCGGGAATTCCCGGGGCCCTTGATCAGGTGGCCTGAGCGCCGTGGTAGAGGTTCACCACGTGGCGGGCCTCGGCGAAGAAGAGCCACCGCTCCATGGCCGCCCCCGCCAGGGATGAGATCGCGGCCACCCACATCGCGGCGCTTCCGGGGGCCTCCGCCGCCGGCCACAGCAGGACCAGGGGGAGGATGTAGGCGAAGACGTACACCCCCACCTTCAGCGCCTTTGTCAGCGCCGGCGACGCCTGGTAGCCGAACTCGTGGGTCAGAAAGGTCCCGTAGCTGTGGCCGGGATCCAGGATCTGCACCTTGGCCCGGGTGAACCCGGTGGCGGTGTTGATGGTGGGGCCCGCGGGCTGGGCCATCCAGAAGTAGTAGACCGACTTGACCACCGCCGCGAGCAGGATCAGGGCCGCCGCGAGGGCGATCATGCTTCCCACCGGGCTCAGCTCGGCGAGCCCCAGGGCGTAGAGCAGGAGGATGCCGGTCATGAGCGCCTTGGTTATGTAGTTCACCGGCACCAGCGGGCTGGACCACTGGCGGATGGTCTTGAGGCTGGCGTAGATCATGCCCGTGGAGAACAGCGTGACCAGCCCTAGCAGGAAGGCCACCAGGCCGAAGAACAGCGCCCATCCCGGCGTGGTGCCGCCGCCCACGTAGACCCCAAGCAAGTACAACAGGAAGAAGGGGTAGAAAAGGACAGCGAACACGCCCTCCCGGGACAGCCAGGAGGTCCGGAAGCGACTGAAGGACCGCCAGGCGTTCTTGGGGTTGGCCAGGTGGGCGGTTGAGGCCAGCAGCCCCACCGAGATCAGGACGAAGGCCAGCCCGCCGGCGGCCAGCAGGCTGTCCCGGTCGAGCCCCCCGCCGAGGCCGAACAGGTCGAACAGGATGGCCAGCATGATGAGGCCGAACCCCGCCCCGGAGGCGACCGTGAACAGAATCACCGAGAATGCCGGTTTCATGGCTCCCTATGGCTCCTTGACTGCAGTCCGTCGGTTCGCGCTGGCGCCGCGCGGGCCTTCCGCTAGCGGTTGACCACCTTGTTGGTCCATTCCTTGACCTTGTCCGAGGCCTTGGGCTTGGGCAGGTCGTCGGTGGGAATGGGCCGGGTGGAGCGCGGCGGCAGGTACTGGTTGGTGGGCTCGTAGCCGAGCTCCGGCATCAGGGAGTAGCCGCCGCGGCGCCGCACGGTCTCCCCCACCTCCGATTCCGGATCCTCGAGGTCGCCGAACATGCGGGCGTGGGCGGGGCAGGCCAGGACGCAGGCCGGCTGCCGCTCGCGCTCCTCGAGCTCCTCGTCGTAGATGCGGTCCACGCAGAGGGTGCACTTCTTCATGGTCCCGCTGGACTCGTCCAGCTCGCGGGCGCCGTAGGGGCAGGCCCAGGAGCACAGGTTGCAGCCCATGCATTTGTCCTGGTCCACCAGCACGATGCCGTCCTCTTCCCGCTTGATGGAGGCCCCGGTGGGGCACACCGTCACGCACTCGGCGTTCTCGCAGTGCAGGCAGGACATGGGAAAGTTGACGGTCTTGTTCTCCGGATACTCCCCCACCTCGAAGTGGCGGATGCGGTTGAACCACACGCCGGAGGGCTCGGCCCCGTACGGATCGTAGTCCGACAGGGGGCCGGTGACCCCCGAGGCGTTCCACTCCTTGCAGGCGGTGGCGCAGGCGTGGCAGCCCACGCAGGTATCCAGATCTATGACCAATCCGAGTTTCATCACGCGCTCCTTGCTCGGCCCTGGCGGCGGCTTGGTTACTTCCGGCCCCGGGTGTCGTACCGGAGCACCTCGGGACGCTCCGGCTCACCCGGGAAGGGCTTGATCCCGGGAAATTCGGGCCACACGCCTTCTTCCCCGGAGGCGGCCGGGGAGATCTTCACCCGGAGGTCGAACCACGCCGCCTGGCCCGTAATGGGGTCGGAGTTGGTGATGCGCCGCTCGCCCATCTTCTCCGGCAGCAGCTCCGAGATCAGATGGTTCATGAGGAAGCCCTCGTTGGACTCGGCGGCGTTCGGCTTCAGCCCCCAGGAGCCCTTCTGCTTGCCGATGGCGTTGTAGGTCCACACCGTGGTGGGCTCGGTGCCCTCCATGTGCTTCACCTGGCAGCGGATCTTGCCGTGGTGGCTCTCCACCCAGGCCCACCCCTTGTCCGGGATGCCGAGCTGCTCGGCGCGCTCCCGGTTCATGTAGAGGTAGTTCTTGGCCAGGATCTGGCGTTGCCACGCGTTCTGGGAGTCCCAGGAGTGGTACATGATCATGGGCCGCTGGGTCAGGGCGAAGAACGGGTACTCGTCGTCCTCCACGCGCTGCTGCTCCAGCGGCTTGTACCAGAAGGGCAGCGGGTCGAAGTAGCTCTTGAGACGCTCGCGATCCACCGGGTCCTCGGGCTTCGGCCCCTCGTAGACGCCCTCGCCCGCCAGCCGGAACCGCTGCAGCGGCTCGGAGTAGAAGTTCATCACCACCGGCTCGCTGGAGCCGAGGTAGCCGGACTCCTTGGCGAACTCCAGGTAGTCCTTGTTCCAGCCCTTGTAGAACCGCATGTGCTCGGGCAGGTGGTAGGCGAAGAAGGACTGGTTCTCCAGGTACTTCTCCCACTGGTTGGGGTTCGGCTCGCCCACCAAGGACTTCTCGCCGCTCTTGCCCCGCCAGCCCGACAGGAAGCCGATGCCCGGCGCCTTCTCGAAGTTGACGATGAAGTCCTTGTAATCCTTGAACTTTGGCTCACCATCCTCGTTGGTGAACGCCGGCAGCTTCAGCCGGGAAGCCAGGTCCACCAGCACGTCCTGGAAGGCCCGCACATCCCGGTCCGGCTCGATCACCGGGTGGCGAATGGCATCCGCCGGCCCGTCCGGCTCCGAGATGGGCCGGTCGAGCATGGAGATGCAGTCGTAGCGCTCGAAATAGGTGGTATCCGGCAGCACCAGGTCGGAGTAGTTGACCATCTCCGAATGGAAGGCGTCCGAGACCACCACGAACGGGATGCGGTACTCGCCGTCGTCCTTCTTGGCGGTGAGCATCTCCATGACGCCCTGGGTGTTCATGGTCGAGTTCCACGACATGTTCGCCATGAACGTCATGAAGGTGTCGATGGGATACGGGTCCTCGTTGTAGGCGTTGGTGAGGACCATGTGCATCATGCCGTGGGCGGCCAGCGGCGCCTCCCAGGTGTACGCCTTGTCGATGCGCAGGGGCTTGCCGTCGCCGTCGAACAGCAGATCCTCCGGCGCGGTGGGCTGGCCCAGCGGCGGGCCGGCCAGGGGCGTGTCCGGCGCGAGGGCCTTCTCCACGTCGCCGCCCATGGGCTTCATGGCCGGCGGCACCTGCTTGGGGAACGGCGGCTTGGAGCGGAACCCGCCGGGGACGTCCACGGTGCCCAGCAGCATCTGCAGGAAGTGGATGGAGCGGCAGGTCTGGAAGCCGTTGGAGTGGGCGGAGATGCCGCGCATGGCGTGCATGGACACCGGCCGGCCGATGAACTTGTCCTGCTTGCGCCCGGCCCAGTCGGTCCATTCGCAATCGATCTCGATGGTCTCCCGGAAGGCCACGTGGGCCATCTCCAGGGCGATCTGCTCGATGCGCTCGGCGTCGATGCCGGTAATCTCGGCGGCCCGCTCCGGGCTGTACTCGTCGGAGAGGTAGCGCTCGGCCATGAGGGTCATGGCGGTCTTCACCCGCTCGCCCTTGGGCCCGGTGTACTCGCCGAACAAGGCTGGGGCGATGTCGGTGCCGGTGGCGTCGGCGAAGCCGCCGCTGTTCTGGTCCCAGACCTGCGGATTGCCGTTGTCGTCCCGCAGGAACAGGCCGTGGTCCGAGGCGCCCTCGTTGTCGATCACCAGGTACGGGGCGTTGGTGTAACGGACCAGGTACTCCCAGTCGAACAGCTCGCGCTCCAGCAGGACGTGCACCATGGACAGGGCCAGCATGGCGTCGGTGCCCGGCCGGATGCCCACCCACTCGTCGGCGATGGCGGCGTAGCCGGTGCGTACCGGGTTGATGGCCACGAACTTGGCCCCGCGGCGCTTGATCTTCTCCAGGCCGATCTTGATGGGGTTGGAGTCGTGGTCCTCGGCCACTCCCCACATCAGGAAGTACTTGGTGCGGTCCCAGTCGGGGCTGCCGAACTCCCAGAAGGGGGCGCCGGTGGTGTAGATGCCGCCGGCGGCCATGTTCACCGAGCAGAAGCCGCCGTGGGCGGCGAAGTTCGGCGTGCCGAACTGGGTGGCCCACAGGCCGGTGAGGGCCTGCATCTGGTCGCGGCCGGTGAAGAAGGCGAGCTTGCGAGGGTCGCTGGAGCGGATCTTCTCCAGGCGCTCCGAGAGCATGCCCAGGGCCTCCTCCCAGGAGATCTCCTGGAACTCCCCGGAGCCGCGCTCGGCGCCCGGCTTGCGCAGCAGGGGCTTCTGGAGCTTTGCGGGGGAGTACTGCTTCATGATCCCCGAGGAGCCCTTGCCGCAGAGCACGCCCTGGTTGGTGGGATGGTCGGGGTTGCCCTTCAGGTAGCGGAGCTTGTTGTCCTCTACATACACCTTCACCCCGCACCGGCAGGCGCACATATAGCAGGTGGTGTACTTCACCTCCTGCTTGGAGTGATCCTCGTAATGGTCAGGATCCGAGTAATACGTCAGTCCGCTCGCAGTCATTCTTCGCCCCTCGATTGCGGCTCGCCGAAACTGCACCATTCGCTGCCGGGCTCCACCACCACCGCCTCTCCGGTCCGGAAGCCGTGACTGCCCGCATCCACAACGATGTATGCGTGCGCGCGGCTCATCCCCCAGATCATTCCCGAGCCCTGCCGGGACAGGGGGATGGCCGCCAGTTGCCCGCCGCTCCATTCCAGGCGGGCGCGAAGGAATTCGGTCCGGCCGGCTTTCTCCCGTTGATATCCCGCTCCGGCCACGGCATTGATCCGCACCGGCGCGGGCCTGCCGCCCATCCAGTGGATCAGGGCCGGTCGCACGAACTGCTGATAGGTAATGAGGGCGGAGACGGGATTGCCCGGCATGCCGAAGAAGTAGGCCCGGCCCAGGCGGCCGAAGGCGAAGGGCTTGCCGGGCTTGATGGCCACCTTCCAGAAGCCGATCTCCCCCTTCTCCCCCAGAACCGCCTTCACGTGGTCAAATTCACCCACGGACACCCCGCCGCTGGTGAGGACCATGTCGTGCTCCGCGGCCTGCTCCAGGGCACCGCGCAGCGCCTCCATCTGGTCCGGCACCCGCCCGCCGTCCACCGCCTCCACCCCGAGCTGACGGAGCATGGCCAGGAGCGCGAAGCGGTTGGAGTCGTAGATCTCGCCCGGCCCCACGGGCTCCCCGGGGTCGCGCAGCTCGGAGCCCGTGGACAGCACCAGCACCCGCGGCCGGCGGGCCACCCGCACCGCGCCGATGCCGGCGGTGGCCAGGGCGGAGATCAGCGCCGGCGAGACCCGCTCGCCCGGCCCCGCCAGACCCGCCCCCGGTGCGATATCCTCCCCGGCCAGGCGGATGTTGGCCCCCGGTGACGGCCCCTCGGCGAACCGAGCCCGGCCCTCGTCCGCCTCCACCTTCTCCTGCATGACCACCGCATCCGCGCCGGCAGGAAGGGCCGCGCCTGTCATGATGCGGGCGCAGGTCCCCTCGGGCAGCGCACGGGGATCGTCCCCCGCCGCGACGGTGAAGGCGACCGGCAGCTCGCCGCCGGCCTCGCCGAGGTCCGCCGCGCGCAGGGCGTAGCCGTCCATGGCCGAATTGTCGAAGGCCGGGCTCCCCACCCGCGCCCGGGGGGACTCGGCGAGATACCGGCCCGCCGCCTCGGCGGTGGGCACCACCTCCACCTCGTCGACGGGGCGAATGGCCTCCAGGACCCGGTTGCGGGCTTCTTCCACGGCCAGCATGTTCGGTCTCCGCGTGCGGCATCGAACCGCAGATTCCCGGCGGCGGCAAGGGAAAGGGCCGTCAGACCGGGATTTTTGAGAGGGGGCAATGTTGGCGATTGCCCTGCCCACTAGCAAGGCAGTAATTTTAATTCAGCGATCAAGGCCCTTTATTTGCCGGCCCCCGACCCCCGTGCTAGCTTGGCCACGCTCTTAAAATCCGCCCGTGGATTGTAAGGCATCCGGGCGAGACCCCAAACCGTTAGGCAGGCGCTACCCCAGCCCACGATCACGAGGGCACGTTACCCCAGGAGGAACGACGGTGGACCGCAGCGAATTCCAGGAAAACACCCGGATCACGGTTACCTACAAGGACCGTAACGGCAAGCTCCGCCCCGGGAACTTCTACGTCTACAAGCTGTTCGATGATTTCATGATCGTCCGGTCCACGGACAACGACGGCCTGTTCCGCAAGATGCCTTATGAAGAGGTGGTCAAGCTCGTCAAGACCAAGAAGGCCGACCGTTCGCACCTCTTCACCCTGCCCGACGAAATGCTCGAAGAGCGGGTATGGAAGGACCGGGATACCATGTTCCATTACGCCAGCGCGCCGGGCCGGGGCAAGTAACCCCGGATACCGGTCCCGGGCCGTCCCCGGGGAGACGGGTATGGAACGGCTGCCCGATGGCGGGGCCGGGACGCGCGTCCCGGCCCCTTTGCTTTCCCCCCTGCTGGTTGATTCCGGAGGCCGTGCCATGGCCGACAACGAGGACCCCCTCTCCCACTTCGACGACCAGGGCAACGCCCGCATGGTGGACGTAGGCGGCAAGGCCGTCACCGAGCGCACCGCCGTGGCCGAAGGCTGGATCACCATGGCGGCCGCCACCCTCGACCGGATCCGCGCCGGGCTGGTGGCAAAGGGCGACGTGCTCGGGGTGGCCCGTATCGCGGGCATCCAGGCGGCCAAGCAGACCGGGCAGCTGATCCCCCTCTGCCACCCCCTCCCCCTTTCCGCCGTGGAGGTGGACCTGCGGGAGGACGAGGACTCCGACACCCCTGCGGTGCGCGCCGAGGCCACGGTAAAGACGGCCAACCGCACGGGGGTGGAGATGGAGGCCCTGACCGCCGTCAACCTGGCCCTGCTCACCGTGTACGATATGTGCAAGGCCATGGACCGGGCCATGGAGATCACCGGGGTCCGCCTGGTGGAGAAGTCCGGCGGCCGCTCGGGACACTGGCGGCGCCAGCCGGGCTGAGCCCGGAACTCGGCGCCCTTGCGCGGGCCTAATAAGACGCATTGCGAACCGTTTTTCATCGACTTCTGGCGACCATGCCCCGATCCTTCACGTTCTCAAGCGCGGCCACCGCGCGGCGCGGCTTGGCGCTGCTGCTCGCGGGGCTCCTCGCCGTGACCGCCCCCGCCGCCGCAGATCAGCTTCCCTCCCTGGGCAGCCAGAGCGGCGGAGCCTTAACCGCCACCCAGGAGCAGGAGATCGGTCAGGAGTTCCTGACCCAGGCGCGCCGCGAGCTGAACTTCGTGGAGGACCCCGAGGTCCTGGGGTACGTCCGCGCCATCGGCCACCGGATTGCCGCCCAGACCGATTTCGACGCCTACCCCTTCCACTTCTACGTGGTCGAGGATCCCAGCCTGAACGCATTCGCGGTTCCCGGGGGCCATATCTTCGTTCATTCGGGATTGATCGAGGCCACGGACACGCCGGCCGAGCTGGCTGGCGTGCTGGCTCATGAGATCGCCCACATCACCCAACGCCACCTGGCCCGCCAGGTGGCCGCCAGCCAGGAGACCCAGCTCCAGTCGCTGCTCCTGGTGCTGGCGGGCGTCATGGCCGGGATGCAGGGGCAGGGGGAGGCGGCCCAGGCACTGGTGGCCGGGGCGAGCGCTTACTCCCAGCAGGAGATGCTGTCCTATAGCCGCACCCACGAGCACGAGGCGGACCGTTTGGGGGTGGGCTATCTGGCGCGCTCCGGCTTCGAGCCCGACGGCCTGCCGGCCTTCCTGGAGGAGCTGCAGGATTGGTCCAGCCTCCAGGGCCAGGCGCCCCCCGCCTATATGTCCACTCACCCCCTGACCCGGGAGCGCATCTCCGACGCCCGCAACCGGGCCAGCCGCATGCGCGCCGCCGCCGATTCCACCCCCTTGGGCGAAGGCACCTACCAGCGCGTTCGCGCGCGAGTCCAGGCGGTAACTGCGGAATCCCCGGAGCAGGCCTACCGGGACTTCACCAAGCGGGTCGAGGACGACCCGGAAAACGCGGCCGCACGCTACGGCCTGTCGCTGGCCGCTCGTCTCACAGGCCGCACCGACGAAGCCCTCGATCTGCTTCGGGACCTCATCGAGCAGGCCCCCGAGGAAGTGGCCTACCGCAGCAGCCTCGCCGAGGCTCTGATGGAGGATGACAACCCGGAGAAGGCAATCCGCTCCCTGGGGGAAGCCCTGGAGCGCCGCCCCAGTGCCCCGGAGCTGCGGGAGCAGCTGGGTCGGGCACAGCTGGCCGCGGGTGACGCGAAGGCGGCCCGCGACACCCTGAGGGAGGTGACCCGCGACCATCCCCGCCGTGCTTCGGGCCACCGAGCCCTGGCGGAGGCCTACTCCCGGCTCGACGAGCCGATCCGCGCGCACCGCGCCGAGGCCGAAGCCCGCTGGATCGCCGGGCAGCAGGCCGAGGCCCTTCAGCAGCTTCGCCTGGCCGAGCGCCTAGCCCAGGAGCAGGGCTCCGACCAACTGGGGCGGATCCGGGCCCGGATCGAGGAACTCCGACTTTAGCCCAGGGACGCGCATGCCCGCACCCATGAGCCTAGCCAAACGCCTCGCTGCACGTGGTTTCCCCACGCTGGCCGGCCTGCTGCTGCTTCTCGGCGCACCGGCCCTTCCCGCGGAGGAGCCCGAGCGGCTGCGCCTTTTGCTGCCCCCCTTGTCCACCGCGGACAAGATGTACGCCCGCTTCCAGCCCCTGGCCGGGCATTTGGAGAAGGCCCTCGGCATCCCGGTGAAGGCGCGTGTCGCCGGGGATCTGGAATCGCTGCTGCGCTTGGCCCGCCAGGACCGGCCGCAGATCGTCTACCTTTGCCCGCTGGTCTACGCCCGGCTGGCGGACGAGGGAGCTCTACGCCCCCTCGCTCGCATCGAGCGCCAGGGCAAAGACACCTTCCGGTCGGTGGTGGTGGTCCGAAAGGAAAGCCCCTACCAGGAGCTGAAGGAGCTCAAGGGGGCCCGCTTCGCCTACGGCGACCCGGTGTGCGCCGCATCCCGGCTGGTCCCCAAGACCATGTTCGCCAAGGCGGGCATCCACCCCCACCGGGACTTCTTCGAGGAGCGCACCCTCGGTTCCAACGAGAACGCCCTCTACTCTGTGGCCACGGACCTGTTCGACGCCACCGCCGTGGACGAATCCGCCGCGCACCCCTTTCTGGAAAAGGGGGTACTCCGGCCTTTGGAATACTCGCGGCCCATCCCCCAGTACCTGCTGGCGGCGAGCGCGCGGCTCAGTGATTCCTTCCGGGAACGACTGGTCCAGGCCCTGACCGACCTCAAGCGTCCGCAGGCCACGGCAACTTTACGGGCCATCGGCGCCGATGTGGACGGCTTCTCGCCCACCAGCGACGACGACTACGACACGCTCCGCTCCATGGAACGCCGCCACGGCTCCCCGGAGACTCCGCTGAACCTGCTAAACCCCTCAAAGCGGCCGGGCGGATCCCCGGGGAGGTAGAAGGCATGGCGCCATTCCAGCGGCTTCCCTTGCAGACCAAGGGCGCCCTGTACGTCCTCCTGCTGATTGTCGCCATTTTCCTGACCGTGTCCTTGGTGGTATACACCTCGGTCCACCGGGATCTGGAGCAGCAACTGGTGGACGAGAACCTGCGCATGGTCCGGGATCTCTCCGGCAGCGCTCGCAGCCCGATCCTCACTACCGACCTTACCGCCCTGCAGAAACTGGTGGAGCAGGCCGGCAGCAATCGGGCGGTGGAAGCGGCGGTGGTTACCGACGCCACAGGGCGGATACTAGCAAGCACGGAGATGTCCGGTTTGGGACAGAAGAGTCCCGAATGGGCCACCGGAAAGGTCCAGGAGCCGCCCTCCACCTCGGGCTGGAACCTCCTTCCCCTCGCCTCCGACGAGCTCCTCAAAACGGCGAGCCATCCCATCGAGGTCCGGGACGAGGAGCTGGGCAAGGTGCATGTGCGCTTCGACCCGGCGGAGCTCCGCCAGATCGTGGCCGAGAACCTCAACGCCACCCTCCGCAAGCTCCTGTGGCTCGGCCTGTTCACCGGGGTAGTGGGCACCGCCGGTGCCTTCCTGATCTCCGGGTTCGTGACCCGGCCCATCCGGCGGCTTACCGGGCAGGTGGAGGCCATGGAGCGCGAGCTGGCCACCAGCGCCCCGGACGAGAAGGGCGGGCCCGCCGATGGCGACGAGCTGGCTCGCCTGCAGTACGGCTTTGAGCGGCTGCGCTCCACCCTCGACCGCTACCTGGAGGAGCTCGATCGCCTGCACCGCAAGCAACAGGCCCTGAACTGCCTGGCCACCATCGGCGAGATGTCCGCGCACGTGGCCCACGAGCTGCGCAACTCCCTTTCCAGCCTGCGGGGCGCGGCCCGCTACCTGCGGCGCCACCCCGAGGCCACGCAAAAGACCGAATTCTCTGAAATAATCGAGGAGGAGGTGCACCGCCTATACGAGATGACCGAGGGGTTTCTGGACTTCAGCCGGCCCTTCGAGCCCCAGCTGGAGGAACGGGATCTGTGCGCCCTGATCCAGGACACTTGCGCTCGGCTGGCCACCGACTACGAAAACGCAGGCGTAACACTGGAGTCCAACTGCTCCGAGGGCCGCACCTGCCTGCTGGACCCCCAGCTTATCCACCAGGCCCTGGTGAATCTGCTCACCAACGCCCTGGACGTGCTCGAGCCGGGGGATCGGGTCCACCTCTCCGTGGAGTCCGGATCGGACGGCACGCGGCGGGTCATCGTCCGTGACACCGGGCCGGGCATCCCCGCGGAGGACCGCGAGCGGATCTTCAAGCCGTTCGTCACCACCAAAACCCACGGCAGCGGCCTGGGCCTGGCTGTGGTCTCCAAGGTGGTCCTGCAGCATGGCGGCAACGTGGAGGTGGACGACGCACCAGGCGGGGGCGCCCGCTTCACTCTGACTCTTCCCAAGGCCGGATAACCCTATGGCTGAGCACACCATCCTGATCGTCGAGGACGAGCGCAACCTACGCCGGGTCATGGCGGCCTGGCTGGAGGAAGAGGGCTTCGCCACCCGGCCGGCGGAGAACGCCGAGGACGCCCTCGAGCAGTTCACCCGGAGCGGGGCGGACCTGGTGGTCACCGACCACCGACTGGGCAGCGGCCGCAACGGCCTTGACCTCATGCGCGCCCTCAAGGCCGAGCACCCGGCCCTGCCGGTGATCATCGTCACCGCCTACGGCAACGTGGAGCACGCCGTGGAAGCCATGAAGGCGGGCGCCGACCACTACCTCACCAAGCCGGTGGAGGAGGCGGATCTGGTGGCCCTGGTCCGCAACCTGCTCAACCGCTCAGGCCATGCCCTCCCCACCCAGCAGCCGCAACAGAACTTCGGCATCGTGGGCGCAAGTCGGGCCATCCGCGAGCTGTTGCACACCGTGGAGCTGGTGGCCCCCGCCCCCTCCACGGTGCAGATCACCGGGGAATCGGGCACCGGCAAGGAGCTGGTGGCTCGCGCCCTGCACACCGCCTCGCCGCGCGCCAGCGAGCCCTTCGTGGCGGTGAACTGCGCGGCGTTGCCCGCGGAGCTGATCGAGAGCGAGCTGTTCGGCTACGAGAAGGGCGCCTTTACGGGGGCCCATCAGAGCCGGCCGGGGAAGTTCGAGGAGGCCGGCAAGGGCACGCTGTTCCTGGACGAGGTGGGCGAGATGCCCCCGGCTATGCAGGTGAAGCTCCTGCGCGCCCTGCAGGAGCGGGAGATCACGCGGCTCGGCAGCCACCGCCCCCAGCCCCTGAACGCCCGACTGGTGACCGCCACCAACCGGGATCTCGCCCGGGACGCGGAGGAGGGCCGGTTCCGGGAGGACCTCTACTACCGCCTCAATGTCATCCCCCTGCACCTCCCGCCCCTGCGGGAGCGGGTGGAGGACATTCCCCTGCTGGCCCGCCACTTCCTGGAGCAGTTCGCGCACGAGCTTGGGCGCAACCCGCCGGCCCTGACCAGCGAGGCCCTGGCCGTCCTGCAGTCCTATCCGTGGCCGGGGAACATCCGCGAACTGCAGAACGTCCTCGAGCGCACGGTGGTCATGACCCGGGGCGACACCATCGGTCCCGACGACCTGCCCTCGGCCCTGTCCAGCCCGCCGGCGTCGGGGAAGGCCGATTTCTCCACCCACCACCTGCCCACCATCGAGCGCCAGGTGGTGATCGACGCCATGGAGAAGACCAACTGGAACCAGAGCCGGGCCGCCGTCCTCCTCGGCATCAGCCGCAAGCAGCTGCGCACCAAGATGAAGAACCTGGGCCTGCTGGGGAGCGAGGGCGACGAGGAGGCCGAGGGCGGGCCCGGCTCCCTGCCCTCCGATTGACGAACCCCCCCCAGGCTCCCCACCCCTCCTCCTGTCGAGGCGGGCACCCACCACCGGGCGCCACCGCTCCCCTGCTACCCCGCCGGAATGGTCGGTACGACTTTTGCACTTGGGGATGCGACTAACCGGCGGAGTAATGGGAATATGGCTATATTACCGGATAGTAATATGCCAATATAAAACTATTCAAACCGTAAAGGCCATTTATAGAACTTTTCCCGCCGAAATTTTGCCGTTTTGAACGCATCAGGCTGTGGAACCTTCCCAGACCTGGTGGTATTCTGAGGCCGTTGCGCGCCTAGTGCCAGGCTTTTTCGGACGCCCGAAGGGAAGCCACAAATCCCAAAACCCCCCGCAACCGGGAATACAGGGCGATTTTCGAAAACAATTGGTTGCAGCCGCGCAACGGGATATGGCATATAGGACGCACTCTTGGGCCCGGGCACCTTTCCGCCCGTCGCCCATATCGTCAAGCCGCAAAGGAGGAGTTCAAATGGGGACCAACGGAGTATCCCGGCTCTCCCGGCTCGGCGCCCCTCTCCTGGGGGCCGCCATGATCGTCGCCGGCAGCGCCGCCAACGTTGCCATTGCCCAGGGCGACGAGGAGGATCTGAGCAGCGCGGAAAAGGAAGGCAAAGAAGTCGCCTTCGATCGTCAGAAGGGCAACTGCCTGGCCTGCCACGAGATCCCTGGCGGGGAGCAGCCCGGGAACCTCGGTCCGAGCCTCGCGGGCGTCGCCGATCGCCTCGACGAGGAGCGGATCCGAAAGCAGATCCGGGATGCCGAGGAGTTCAACCCGGTAACCAGCATGCCTCCCTTCGGCAAGCATGAGATCTTGACCGAGGAGGAGATCGACAAGGTCACCGCCTTTCTTATGACGCTCAAGTACTAAATTCAGTACTTGCCGGCGGAGTCAAACGGAATCACGGAGGAAGCATTCGATGCACGTTGCAAGCAAATTGAACACCGGCCGACGCTCCTTTCTGAAGGCCCTGGGCACCACTGGTGCCGTAGTGGCCGCCGCGGGGGCTGGCCTTCTGAAACCCGGTAAGGGCTTGGCCGCCCCCGAGGGCTGGCCGAAGGAAGCCTTCGAAAAAGAGAAGCTGGATGAGGCCTTCAAGGAAGCCCTCGGCACCACCGACATCCAGGATGGCAAAGTCAATCTGAAGGCCCCCACCATCGCCGAGAACGGGGCCGTGGTGCCCATCACCATCAGCAGCGACTTGGACTCGGACGAGGTTGCCAAGCTTCACCTTTTTGTGGCCGAGAACCCGGCTCCGTACGTCGCCCAGTTCCACATGCTGGAAACGGGAACTCCGGAAGTCTCCACCCGCATCAAAATGGGCGAGACCTCCGATGTTATCGCCGTGGCCGAAACCAAGAACGGCGATTTCTACAAGACCTCCGAGGAGGTCCGGGTCACGGTGGGCGGCTGCGGCGGCTGACCGACGAGAATCGAACCGAGACGTCCTACACTGAATACGGCAGAGGAAGATAACGATGGCTAAGACTGGCAGCGCCCGAATCCGCGTCGGCAGCGCCAAGAAGGGGGAATCCACCCAGGTGCGCGCCCTGATCCTCCACCCCATGGAGACCGGCCAGCGCAAGGACGACAAGACCGGGGAGACCATTCCCGAGCACTTCATCCAGAAGGTGAAGGCGGATCTCGACGGTACCCGCGTCTTCGAGGCCGACTGGAGCGTGGCGATCAGCAAGAATCCCTATATGTCCTTCTACATCGTCCCGGAATCCAGCAGCACCCTTAAGGTCACCTGGGAAGACAACGAGGGCGAAACCTTCTCCGCCGAAGCCGAGGTGGAGGTCGGCTAGCTCCGCTAGCCTCCGACTACGCCAGCAGGAGGACCCACCATGAATGTACGTCTTTCCTTAGCCGTGGCATCCATCGCCCTGCTTTTCGGGACGGGCCACGCCAGTGCCCAGCTGGGGGGCGGCGGTGCCGACGAGGAGCAAGGGGCGGCCTCGGAAGAAGGGGCCGAGGAGATCGGCAAAGACTTCAACCCCGGCGAGCTCGACATCGATTCCGGCATGGCCCTCTTCCAGGAGGAAGGCTCCAACGGCAAGTCCTGTGCGTCCTGCCACGGGGACGAGGGCGAGGATCTGGAGGGCGCCGCCACGAAGTTCCCCAAGGTAGTGGATGACGTCTATCCCGTCGGGGACAGCTCCGGCCCGGACGTGGTAAACAAGGGTGAGACCCAAGGCGAGGAGCTCAACCCCAACAAGGCCATCGAGGGCGAGGGCGTGCGCACCCTGGAGATGCAGATCAACCTTTGCCGGACGGAGAACATGGATGCCGAGCCCTGGAGCTTCTCCCAGAAGCACGGCGAGGACATGCGGCACATGACCATCTTCGTGAAGTCGCTGTCCAACGGTGAGCCCCTTGACATCGCCACCGACGGCGACGCCAAGGAGTACTGGGAGAAGGGCAAGGAGTACTACTGGATGAAGCGGGGCCAGCTGAACTTCTCCTGCGGGACCTGTCACGTGCAGAACAGCGGCATGCGCCTCCGCGGGCAGGAGCTTTCCGAGGTGCGGGGACAGTACACCAAGTTCCCCACCTTCCGGATGAAGCAGCAGCAGACCCGCCTGACGCATACGCGATACCGCGGTTGCAACAGGCAGGTTCGGGCCCATGACCTGCCCTTCCAGCACGAGGCCTATCGGGCCTTGGAGGTCTACCACGGCTCCCTCTCCAACGGCGAGGAGCTGCGGGTCCCGGGGCACAGCCTCTAGGCTAAACCCGTAGGATCCACCGCAATAGGCCCGGGGCTCGCCTCGGGCCTATCCTTTTTCATGGTTCGCCCCCTCCGGAAGCGGGCGCCCCCGGAAGCGATCCGGATCAACCATGAAAAAGGAGCTGTCCCATGTGGGATGTAAACAGCTTTCCAGCAACAGCCCGCGCCGTAATGCTTGTGGGCTTGGTTTTTGCATTCCTCACGCTGGCCCCCCAAGGGGAGGTGGCCGGTCAGGAGGAGACCGAATCCCCGCTCTACCGCGTGGACCTGCCCCCGGACCGGACCTTGGAGGAGGTGGAGATGAGCATCCAGTCCAAGGCCGAGGGCCTCAACCTCGCGGACGTGGGCACCCTGGATGTCGCGGAGGGAATGCAAAACCGCGGAATCGATTTCGAGCAGGTCTACAAGGTGTACCAGGTGTGCAATTTGGGCCTAGGCGCGGAGGTGCTCAAGGAAGTTCCCGCCTTCGGCGCCTTCATCCCTTGCAAAATCGTCGTCTTCGAGGAGGACGACCACTTGGCCCTGATCACCTACCTGCCATCGTACGCCTTGCGCTACTTTCCCGATGCGCCCCCTGAGGCGGAGCGCATCGCCGAGAAGATTGAGCAGGACATCATCGAGGTAATGGACGCCGCCGAAGCGGGCGGGTTCTAGCAGGGCGGCCGTGCCGGGGCCGGCATGGCCCTCCCTGCCCCACTCGTGCAACCCGAAGGGAGAGATCCAAGCCATGCAGTTGTCCCGACGTGAGTTCCTTTACGCGCTTGGTCTGGCCGGCGCCGCGGGCATGCTACGCCCCAGCGGCGCCCGCGCCATGGGATGGTTCAAGGACGACGCTTACGCCGTCCCGGACTTCGGCAACGTGACCCTGATGCATTTCACCGACTGCCACGCGCAGTTGAAGCCCGTCTATTTCCGCGAGCCCAACATCAATCTCGGCGTGGGCTCGCTGAAGGGCGAGCCGCCGCACCTAGTGACCGACGCCTTTCTGGAGCACTACGGCATCGAGAAGGGCTCCAAGCGCGTCCACGCCTTCACGCCCATCGACTTCGTAGAGGGCGCGGAGCAGTACGGCAAGATGGGCGGCTTCGCCCACATGAAAACCCTCGTGGACCGCTTCCGGAGTGAGCGTGAGGGCAAGTGCCTGCTGCTTGACGGCGGAGACACCTGGCAAGGGTCGGCCACCAGCCTGTGGACCGACGGCATGGACATGGTGAAGGCCACCAACAAGCTGGGCGTCGACGTAATGACCGGCCACTGGGAATTCACCTACGGCGCCGACCGGGTCCAGGAGCTGATCGAGGACGGCCACCTCGACATGGATTTCGTGGCCCACAACATCAGCGACGTCACCTGGGGCGAGCGCGTGGACCTGTTCGAGCCCTACACCATCAAGGAGCGCAACGGGGTCCGCATCGCGGTGATCGGCCAGGCCTTCCCCTTCACTCCCATCGCCAACCCTTCCCACATGATCCCCGACTGGTCCTTCGGCGTGGACGAGGACCACGCCCAGAAGGTTGTGGACGAGATCCGGGACAACGACAAGGCCGACGTTGTGGTGATCCTCTCCCACAACGGCATGGACGTGGACAAGAAGATGGCCTCCCGCCTGCGCGGCGTGGACGTCATCCTCGGCGGGCACACCCACGACGCCATGCCCGCGCCCATGGAAATCAAGAACAAGGGCGGCGGCATCGGCGGGGTGACCCTTGTGGTGAACTCCGGCTCTAACGGCAAGTTCCTCTCCCGCCTGGACTTCGACGTCAAGAACGGCAAGGTGCGGGACTACCGCTTCAGCATGCTCCCCATCTTCTCCAATGAGATCGACCCCGATCCGGAAATGGAGGAGCTCATCGAGGAGGAGCGGAGCAAGGCCCAGGAGAAGGCGGGCAAGGATCTCAGCGAGGAGCTCGCCGTTTCCGAGGATCTCCTCTACCGCCGGGGCAACTTTAACGGCACCTTCGACCAGCTCATCGTCGAGGCGCTCATGGAGAGCCAGGACGCCGAAGTCGCTCTTTCGCCGGGCTTCCGCTGGGGAACCTCCGTCCTGCCGGGCCAGCCCATCACCCTGGAGGACGTCTACAGCCAGACCGCCATCACCTACCCCGAGGTCACCCTCAACGATATGACCGGGGAGCAGCTAAAGATGTCCCTTGAGGACGTGGCGGAGAACCTGTTCAACCCTGACCCTTACTACCAGCAGGGTGGGGACATGGTCCGGGTGGGCGGCCTGAAGTTCACCTTCAATCCCAGTGAGAAGCAGGGCAAGCGCCTCCAGGACATCGAGGTCAACGGCGAGCCTCTCGACCCCAAGAAAAAGTACAAGGTGGCCGGCTGGGCGAGCGTCGATCCCGTGGAGGAGGATCGTCCCCCCGTCTACGACGTGGTCTCCGACTGGCTCCGCGACAAGAAGTCCGTCTCCGTCGGCGAGCCCAACCTTCCCCGCCTCAAGGGGGTCAAGGACAATCCCGGCCTCGACACGGACGTGCGCCTGGCCTGAGAGCCCGCACCGCCAACGGCGAGCAAAGAAGGCCGGCCCCGAGGGGCCGGCCTTTTTCGTAGCGGCACATGCGGGCTGGAGCCGCCCGCCGGAGGCCCTATTCGGCCCCCGCGACCCGCGAATGCTCCCCGGCCCGATCGGGGCCCGGATCCTCCGCATGGTGAAGGCGGGGCACGGCGTCCAGGATGGCTTTCACCACGGTGGCCAGAGGAATGGCGAAGAAGATCCCCCAGAACCCCCAGATGGAGCCGAAAATGAGGATGGCGAGAATGATGGCCACTGGGTGGAGCTTCACCGCCTCGTAGAAGATCAGCGGCACCAGGACGTTGCCGTCCAGCCCCTGGATGATCGCGTAGGCAAGGAGCAGGTACGCCAGCTCCCAGCCCGGCCCCCATTGCACCAGCCCAAGCAGGGCCACGGGGATGGTCACCACCGCTGCCCCCACGTAGGGAACAAGCACAGAAAAACCGGTCAGCACGCCGAGCAGGGCAGCGTAATTGAACCCCATCATGCGGAAGGTGAAATAGGTCACCATGCCGACGATGATGATCTCCCACACCTTGCCGCGAATGAAGTTGCCGATCTGGCGATCCACGTCCCGCCAAACGCTCTGGGCGAGCTGCTGGTGCGGCGGCAGGAAGCTACGAATGTACCCTAGGATCAGCTCCTTGTCCTTCAGCATGAACAGGATGAGGAACGGCACCAGCACCATGTAGACTAGCAGGGTGGCCAGCCCGGGGATATAAGAGATGGACAGGGACACCAGCTGCCCGCCCCACTCCTGGAGCCGCTGCCCGATGGCGGAGATGAGGCTGTCCGCGTATTGAGGTTCGATGAACCCGGGATAACGCTCCGGGAGGGTGCGGATCAGATTCTGGACCTGGCGTACGATGTCGGGAAGGTCCCGCACCACCCGCTGGAGCTGCTCCGTCAATAAGGGAAGCAGGGAGAAGATGAGGAACACGGCCACCAGGAGGAAGACGGTGAAGACGATGATCACGGCGATCCAGCGGGGCACATGCCGCCGCTCCATGGGGCGGATGAACCCCTCGAGCAGGTAGGCGATGACCAGGCTGGCCACGAACGGCTTGAGCGCCTGCCCGAACACATAGAGGGCCGCCAGCACCCCAAGGATGACGAAGGTCAACAGCAGGATCTGGGGATCGGAAAAACGCTTGCGGAACCATTCCAGGGGGGTATACACCATGCCTCCGGACGGCGTTCGGGTGGAATCGAGGACAGCGCCTCCATTTGTCCGGGAGGGTAGCGGAATCGCTGGACGGGGGAAAGAAGCCGGACTGCGCCGCCCTACGCGACTGTCCCGCGTTCGGAAAGCGCCCTCCTACCGGGGATCTTACCGGAAGCCGCCCCTCGCGGCGTAGGACGCGCCCCGCGGGGGCCATCCTACCCCGCTCATTCCTCCTCGAACTGCCGCAGGTAGCGCCGGTAATGGCGCTCGAAGGTCTCCTCGAGCTCCTCGATCACCTCGCTCTCCGGCTTGTCCTGCAGGTACCGCTTGGCCATGATCGAGGTGGTCTCGTCGAGCAGCTTGCTGCGCTCGAGCATGGGGTAGGTCTGGCGCAGCCGCTTGATGGCCTGCACCGGGCCCTCCTCGGGGTCCTTCTCCACGGGCCGGGGGGACTCGGGCTCTTCGGGGGCCGCCGCTCCCGCCACCCCGGCGCCGGGCTCCTCGGTGCCACCTTCCCCGACCCCGGTGCGGCCCACCAGGAACTCCGCGTACTCCACCAGCTGCCGCTGCTGCTCGGCGGGGAGGCGCTCCAATGCCTGCAGGAGGCGCTTCTCGTTCTCCGTCATGGCCGCGACGCTTCCCTTCAGTCGTCCTGCACCTTGAATTCGTAGGCGGGGCCTTCCTGGGCGTGGGGCTGCATGAGCTCCAGCTCCTTGACCAGGGCCACCACCACCTTGTCGGTGACCGCCTGCATCCGGCCGGCGCCCCAGGATTCCCGGGAATACTCCAGGAGGCTGCCCACCCCGTCCGGGCAGGGACGGTCTTCCATCACCATATCCTCGATCATCCCCGGCTTTACCTCGGGACGGAACAGCAGCCCGTAGGCCCGCCGGTGGGGCCGGAAGGCCAGCCAGTTGCCCGCGTCGTCCACCAGGGTGGGCTCCATGCCCTCCGGCAGGGAGACCGAGCCGGCGTGCCACAGAAAGACCTCCATGCCGTCCAGCTCCTCGGCCAGGGCGTCCCCTTCCCCCGCCGCGGTCTTGCGGGCGGTGACGAAGCGGGCGGTGAGCTCCGGGTCCTCGGAGGCCTCGCCGCCGAAGTGCTCCGCCATCAGCAGGGCCCCCAGCCCCAGCCCCACCACGGGCTGGTCGTTGCGCAGGAACTGCCCCACCAGAAACTCCTCCTCCGCCAGATAGGGGAAGTCGTCCTTCTCGGTGGGGTCCATGGGCCCGGGCAGCAGGAACAGGGCGTCCTTGTCCTGGGGGCTGCCGGGGACGGACTGCCCCAGGAATGGCCGGATGTAGACGAAGCCGATCTCCCGGTGCTCCAGCTGCTTCTCGATGGTGCCCAGGAATTCGTGATGGCTATGCTGAACAACGAAGAACTGCCGCATGGCTCCGCGACTCCCGGTGAATGCCGGGGATCCCGGGGTGGCCGGAGCCCCCTGCCGGGGGCGTTCCGGGCCCGGCCTAGAGGGCGACCCGGTCGTGGGCCGGGCTGCTGCGCTGCCCCCAGGGATCCCCTTTCTCGCATTGCTCTTGGATGAACTGGTAGAACCGCTCCACCGCCTGGGAGCGGAACTTCTGCTTCTGGTGGACAAAGGAGAAGGAGCGCTTGAGGGCGGGCTCCAGGGGCCGTACCTCCAGGGTCCCGAGCTGCGCCTCCTTGCGCACGGTGGCCTCGGAGACCACGGAAACCCCCAGTCCGCTCTCCACGGCCCCCTTCACCGACTCGCCGGAGCCGAGCTCCATGACGATGTCCAGCTTGTTGGGGTCCTCGCCCCCCTCGCGGATGTAGTCCGCCAGCACCTCGCGGGTGCCCGAGCCCTCCTCGCGGAGGACGAACTGGCAATCGAGGAGGTCGCCGGGCGTCACCCGCTCTTTGGCGGCCAGGGCGTGGCCCTGGGGGAAGATGGCCACCAGCTGATCCGGCTGGCACTCGCGGATGGCCAGGTTGCTGTTGTGGACCGCGCCTTCGACGATGCCGATGTCGATGGTATTATTTTCCACCTGCTGAACGATGTCGCGGGTATTGGCGACGTTCATCCGCACCTTCATGGCCGGATAGGCCATGCGGAAGGCCCCGAGCACCCGCGGCAGCAGGTATTCGCCGATGGTGGTGCTGGCGCCCACCAGCAGGACTCCCCGCATCTCCCCGGTCAGCTCCCCGACCGAGCTCTCCATCTCGTCATACAGGCTCAGGATCTTGTCCGCGTAGTCGAAGACGATGGAGCCGGCGTTGGTCAGGGTGATGCGGTTGTGGTTGCGGTCGAACAGCCGGGTGTTGAACTGCTCCTCGAGCTGCTTGACCTGGAAGGTGACCGCCGGCTGAGTCATGTGCAGCCGATTGGCCGCCTTGGTGAAACTGGAAAGCCGCGCAACGGTATGGAAGACGTGCAGTCTGCGATCGGCCATGGCTCCCTACCATCCGCCCGGGCTGGCCGGGCCTGCTTCCGAATTCCCGGATCCGCTTAACGGCGCGGGCCGTTCCGGGTATCCTGAAAAGTTGATAAATTTTCTCAACCTTAAAACCCCATAATAAACCAATTTATTTTATGAGGGGATAAATAAATGAGCAAGCAGTGGGAAGCCATGGACCTCAAGGGGGGTGGCCTGCAGCAGGTCCAGATGGCCTACAAATCCGTGGCCCGGACCAAGCCGGGGGCCTACCTGCGCTGGATCCTGTTCCCCCTCGGCGTTCATCGCTTCTACCTGCTCGACCGGCGGGGCGGCCTCGCCTACCTGGGCGCCTCCCTGGCGGCGCTGGTGGTCCACGTGGCCGCCGGCTTCCCCTGGCTGTGGCTGGTCCCCTCCGTGGCCGCCCTCGTCGACCTGTTCCTGATCCCGGGCCGGCTGGTGCGGATCAACAAAGAGCTACGCCTGCAGACCATGATGAGCGGCGCCCGCCCCGGGGCCCCACGCGGCTTCAAGGGCCACTACACCGAAGAGAACACCACCGGCGACGGGGAGGACGGGAACCGATGACCGGCCCGGCGGTCTTCTTCGGTGCCGCACGATACCGACGCCCCAGCTACAACGACAACCACCCCCTGGGCATCCCCCGGGTCTCCCTCACCGTGGACCTGCTGCGCGCCTACGGGG
This sequence comes from Thiohalorhabdus sp., assembly GCF_046545655.1. NCBI lineage: Bacteria > Pseudomonadati > Pseudomonadota > Gammaproteobacteria > Thiohalorhabdales > Thiohalorhabdaceae > Thiohalorhabdus > Thiohalorhabdus sp. The sequence goes on from NZ_JBKGZG010000014.1 coordinate 40,221, forward strand.
CCCTGCCCGAGGCGGAGTACCAGGAGTCCCGCCAGGCGGCCGACTACGAGCTGGCGTGGTTCCACACGCAGGAATACCTGCGCACCGCCCGCCGCATCGAGGCCACCGGGCGGGCATCCGCCGCGGACCGCAAGCGGTACAACCTCGGCAACCTGGAGAACCCGGCCTTTGCCGGATTCTACACCACCGCCGCCATCGCCACCGGGGCGAGCATCCAGGCCGCCGAGGCCGTGATCGACGGCCGCATCGGCTTCAACCCCGCCGGCGGCATGCACCACGCCGCCCCCCACCAGGCCCGGGGCTTCTGCTACTTCAACGATCCCGTCCTGGGCATCCTGCGCCTGCGGCGGGAGGGCTGGCGGGTGCTGTACGTCGACCTGGACGCCCACCACGGGGACGGCGTGGAGGACGCCTTCGCCACGGATCCGGAGGTGTTCACGCTCTCCCTGCACATGGGCACCGAGCGGGCCTATCCGTTCCAGGGCGGCGGCCTGGATGACGACGGCCAGGGGCCGGGCGAAGGGTACGCCCTCAACCTGCCCATGCCCGCCGGCGCCCACGACGACGATTACCGCACCGCCTTTGATGCGGTCTGGGGCCCCGTGGTGGACCGCTTCCAGCCGGACGCGGTGGTCTTCCAGGCGGGGACCGACATCCTGCTCGCCGACCCGCTGAGCCGCTTCCGCGTCTCCACCCAGACCTTCCTGGCCATGGCGGCGCGCATCCAGGCGGACAGCGCCCCCCGCCTGCTGGTGACCGGCGGCGGGGGCTACCATCCGCTGGCCCTGGCGCGCTGCTGGGCGGGGCTCTGGGCCCAGCTCTCCGGACGGGAGCTGCCCGCCGAGCTGCCCCCGGCGGGCCGGGAGCACCTGGAGGCCGTGGACTGGGACCTCGACGAGGACGAGGACTGGTTCGACGAGCTGTTCCGCACGCGCCTGGACCCGCCCCAGCGGGGCCCGGTCAAGCCCGAGGTGGAGGAGGCCCTGGACCGCCTCCGCCGGCACCATCCCCTGCTCCGGCGCGCCCCGGTGGGCGCCGCCGGCGCCGTCGCAAACACCCCCACTTCCTGACGAGCCAGACAGCCATGCTAGGACGATCGCGCCGCAAGGACCTTCCCGAGCTCATCCCCGGCTACGCCACCCACGAGGCCACCCAGGCCTACGCGGATCGCAGCGGCCTGGCCGAGAGCCACTACAGCGACTACGGCGAGGAAGCCCTCAAGCTCTCCTCCATCGGTCTGGGGACCGACCACGGCGAGCCCACCGACGACGTGGACGCGGGCTACCGCGAGGCCCTGGCCCACGGCCTGCAGGGCGGCCTGAACGTCATCGAGGCGGGGCTCAGCTACCGCTACGGGCGCTCGGCGCGCGCCGCGGGCGCGGCCATCCGGGAGGCGGTGGCGTCGGGCGTGCCCCGCGAGGCCCTGTTCGTGGTGGGCAAGGGCGGCTTCCTGGCCTTTCCCGACGGCCCGCCCGACGACCTGGCCGCCTGGTTCAAGGAGGAGATCCTCAAGAAGGGGATGGGCACCCCCGACGAGCTGGCCCAGGGTGTGCATCTGCTCACCCCCGCCTACATCGCCTGGCAGGTGGAGCAGACCCGCCAGACCCTCGGCGTGGAGACCCTGGACGCCTTCCTCATCGACCAGTCCGAGGTGCACATCCCCGAGCTCCAGACCAAGGAGGACCTGAACGGCAAGCTGCAGAAGGTCTATGCGGTGCTGGAGATGATGGTGCAGGCAGGCAAGCTGCGCAGCTACGGACTGGCCACCTGGAAGTCCTGCCGGGTGCCCACCAACGACGGCCTGTTCCAGTCCCTCACCAGCCAGGTGGGCGTGGCGGAGAAGGCGGCCGGCGACCCGCAGGGCCACCATCTGCGCCTGGTGACCATGCCCTACAACGTGAACATGCTGGAGGGCTTCACCCGCTTCAACCAGGCCACCGGCCAGGGCAACGTGGCCTCCACCGTCCAGGCCGCCTACCAGCTCGGGCTCTATTTCATCGCCACCCATGCCCTCATGGGCGGCCAGCTCGTTGGCGAGCAGCCCCCCATCCTCCGCCAAGCCATGGGCGACCTGCGCACCAACGCCCAGCGCGCCCTGCAGTTCGCCCGCTCCACTCCGGGCGTGGGCACCGCCATGGTCTCCATGGCACGCAAGGACCACATGGACGAGGCGCTGGAGCTGGGCCGCCTCCCGCCCATGTCCCGCAAAGCGTTCCTGAAGATGTTCGAGCAGGCGGAGGACGAGGCCGAGGAAGCGGAGGGCTAAAGGGAAAAGCGGCAAAGACGGCGAACCGCCACGTACACCAAGAACCGCGAAGCAAAAAGCAAACCGGCGATCCGCCTCAATCAGAGAAAGTGCTTGTAAGGGGGCTAGCAGCCCCGAGCCGGAGCGGGATTCCTTTCTGTCGCGGCCAATGGCCGCTGCTACGGGAATCGAGCCTGCTTCTCCGCCTTTTATCCTGTTTTTTCTTGGCCTGGTGGGCGGCCTTGGCGGTTACCCGCCGTTCGTCTCCTGCCTTGCCGCCTCGGTGGTCGCCCCCGGGCGCAGCTCTTCCAGGTGCCCCCGGGCCCGCTCCAGCAGCGGCCCTTCCAGGCCGTTGCGCTCCGCCACCACCAGGCCGAGGGAGGCCCCCGGCGCCCCCACTTCCAGCTGGTAGGTGGGCTGCAGCCGGTCGAAGTCGAAGCGCATGTTGGCATTGGCCACCTTGGGGTGCTCGGCCGCGAAGCCCTTCAGGGGCGACAGATGGGTGGTGAAGACCCCCTGCACGCCGCGCTCCGCCAGCTCCTCCAGCACCGACATGGCGAGCGCCGCCCCCTCCTCCGGGTCGGTCCCGGTGCCCATCTCGTCCATGAGCACCAGGGTGTGCTCGTCCGCCTCGGCGAGGATCTGCTTGAGCACCTCCACGTGGCCGGCGAAGGTGGAGACGTGGTGCAGGATATTCTGGTGGTCGCCGATGTCTACCAGGATGCGGCGGTAGGCCCCCACTACGGTGCCCTCCGCCGCCGGGATGTGCAGGCCGCAGAAGGCCATGGTGGCGAGCAGGCCGATGGTCTTGATGGCCACCGTCTTGCCGCCCGTGTTGGGACCGGTGATGAGGACCATGGGCTGGTCCGGGCCCAGGCGCACGGTCAGCGGCACCGGCGCGGGGCCGCCGTTCTTGTGCCCGGCCACCAGGGCCGGATGCCGGGCGGAGCGCAGGTCCAGGCGGGGCTCCTCGGTGAGCTCCGGGGGATGGCCGTCGATCTTTAGGGACAGGCGGCCTGCGCCCAGCGCCAGATCGATCCAGGTGATGGCGTCGAGCAGCCGCTGCAGCGGGGCGATGTGCTCCCGCGCCGTGCCGGTGGCCTCGCGGAGCACCCGCCGCTCCTCGGCGTCGATCTCGCGGGCGAGCTGCTCCAGGCGGTTGTTCAGGGGGATCCACTCCATGGGCTCCACCATGACGCCCCGGCCCCGGGACAGGGCCTCCCGGCGGACCCCCTTGATGGCCCCGGCGGCCTCCGTCTTGACGGCGAGCACCCGGCGCGGGCCGCTGAAGTGCTCGGTCTTGGGCTCCACCAGGCTGGGGGCGAGCTTTTTGTCCTTGAGCTTCTTGTCCACCTGCTTGTTGAGGTCGGCTCGGACCTGCCGCACCTCCTCGTGCAGCGCGCCCAGGGAGTCGGAGGCCGACTCCCGCACCTTGCCCATGGTGTCCACCAGCGCGTCCAGCCGGTCAATGAGGGGGCTGGCGGCGGTCAGGTCCGAGGGGTCGCCCACGTACAGGCCGGGCCGCTTCTCCAGGGCCCGGCCCAGGTAGTCCCCCGCCTGCAGCAGGGTGATCAGGTTGCGCAGGGCCAGGCCGTTCAGGGGCGAGGCGCCCTCTTGGCGGCACTGGCGGAGGGCCGCCCGCACGTCGGGCAGCTCGTCCAGCTTGGGGCCGTCGCCCTCCTCCAGGCCCTCGCGGGCGGTGGTGACCGCCTGTTGGAAGGCCCGCGCCACCTCCAGGCTGGGGGCCGGCTCCAGATTGCGCGCCGCCTCCTTCCCGTACGGCGTGGCGCACTCGGCGTCCAGGGTGCGACGGATGGATTCGAACTCCAATGTATTGAGATCGCTCTGCATGCGGAGGCTCCCTTACGCGCTGCCCGACGGGGCATACAGCTGCTATAGTGCCGGGTTTGCCCGCCCGGAAGCGGGCCCGGGCCATACACAACGGGATCGCTATTCGCTGGCGCCCACGAAAAACGCATATTTGAGGTTACTTCAATGCAGAACCAGGACGCGATTTGGCTGGATGCGAACGACCGGCTCGGTCTGTTCATAGATGGGCCCAACTTCCACGGCAGCTCCCGGGACATGGGCTTCGACGTGGACTACCAGGCGCTCCTCGACTTCTTCCGCCAGCGGGCCAAGCTGACCCGGGCCTTCTACTACACCGCCCTCGATGTCTCCGGGGATCACACGCCCCTGAAGCCCCTGGTGGACTGGCTCTCCTACAACGGCTACATCGTCGTTACCAAGCCCACCAAGGAGTTCAAGAACGGCAACGGCAACCGCCGGGTCAAGGGCAACATGGACATCGAGCTGGCCATCGACATGTTAAACCTTGCCCAGTACCTGGACCATGCCATCTTGTTCTCGGGCGACGGGGATTTCCGGCGGCTGGTGGATGCCGTACAGCAGCGGGGCGTCAAGGTGACCGTCCTGGCCTCCTCGGACGTCACCGCCGACGAGCTGCGCCGCCAGGCGGACCAGTTCGTGGAGCTGGCGGACTTCCGGCCCCACATCGAGCGCTTCGGCGAGGGCGCCCGGGGCCGCGCCGGCGCGACCGATTCCCAGGGCACCTAGAAGGCGCTTCGGCGCGGGCCCGGCCCGCGCCGGTGC